>JALVJU010000324.1 GCA_027034005.1 Marinilabiliaceae bacterium | reverse complement strand
CTTTTAAGCTTGGAGAGAAATGGGGCATCGGACAAAAAGGCAAGGACAACGGCATTCTGATCCTGATAAAGCCCAAATTCGGCAATGACAAAGGCCACGCTTTCATCGCCACCGGTTACGGCCTCGAAGGAGTTGTTCCCGATGCCGTGGCAAACCGTATCGTGGACAATGAGATGATACCTCACTTCAAGCAAAACGATTACTACGGCGGGATACAGGCCGCCGTGGGAACTCTGATGAAACTTACCAAAGGGGAGTTCACTGCCGATGCTTACATGAAGCGCTCTGAACCGCAGGGAAGCCTGCTTGGAGCGCTACTACCATTTCTGCTGTTCCTTATCTTTTACGTCCTTTTCAGCAGGGCACGGAACACACGTCGCTCATCACTTGGCGGGCGCAGCAACCTGCCGTTCTGGATATTCCTGGGGATGATGGGCAGCGGAAGGGGCAACTCCGGCCACTGGGACAATTTCTCCGGTGGGGGCGGAAGCTTCGGTGGCGGAGGAGGTTTTGGCGGCTTCGGCGGAGGCAGCTTTGGCGGCGGCGGTGCCGGTGGAAGCTGGTAACATAGAATCTCCATAGTAAAAATCAATACATGCAAAGCATATAGTATACAATGATGCCCGTAACCATCATGTATAGAATGGAATACTTATGAAAAGTTATCCATATCTTTTTATTCTTTGCCATCCTGAGCGCAATTACATTTGCCAGTGAAGCAATAACCAAGCCGTTTCCTCCAACATTCACCCCATAGGTGATCGCAAGCCATTCATGACTAAATTTCGACACAAAAACCCCGGCAGGCACATTGCTAATAAATTGCGATACGATTCCCGAGAAAAGGAATACATTTCCCGGTATGTCAAGGTTAAGCTTATGCACACTTTCAGAAACTTCAGGCATGAGTGACACCAAATGAAAATCAATAAAAATTACGATAAACAGTAATATCAGCAACCAGTCTGTCTTACGCAACACATCCCGGTAAAACATAAAAAAAACAACAAAAACAACAGGAAGGAAAAACTTAACATATCTCAGTTCAAATGATACAACAAATACTACCATCATTACCAAAGAAGTCAGGAACATTATTCTTTTCAATGGAGCATCTCCATCATTGTTTTCTGCGTACCTGATCTCTTTATCTGAAAACACAATAAAAACAAACAAAATAAGTATCAGGAACAAAACGGAGACTACAGGCAGCATCCTGAGGATGAAACCCGGAAATGAAACACTCCATATATGCCATAAAAAAATATTCTGAGGATTGCCAATAGGCGTAAGTGCAGAACCTGCGTTTACAGCTATGGCCTCAAATATTATCAATTTGGTAAGATCATTTTTCACGATCCCCTGAAAACTTAACGTAAGCGGAACAACAATAAAAAGCGTGATGTCATTCGTAAGAAATGTAGAAAGCACTACTGACAATATTATAATGTAAAGGGCAAGTGCTCTTTCATTCTTCACCCTTTTTATTGTCTTTCCTGAAATAAAGTCAAAGTACCCGCTCTCCTTCAACCCTGTGGCAATAATCAACAATCCTGTCAGGGCTGCTATCGTATCCCAGTTAACAAATGATGGATAATTTGTAACTTCATCAGGAAGTAAAAATACCAGAAATACCAGCAACAACAGAAAAACAAGAAGTACAAACTCCTTCTTTATAAAAAGAACCAAATGATTTGCCGCAGGTATTTTCATGTTCTTTGAAGATCACAAAAATTATCAGGTATTATTAAGTAAAACCAAAGATACTGTTTTAAAACAAAAAAAAGAGCCGCATTATAACGACTCTTTTTTTATCATGAAAATTTTCAACTTTTATTTACCGCTTATCTCATCATCAACAAGAATACGTCCGCAGTATTCACAAACAATAACCTTTTTGCGCGAACTGATATCAAGGCGCCTCTGAGGCGGTATCTTGTTAAAACATCCACCACAAGCATCACGCTGAATGGTAACAACTGCAAGGCCGTTGCGGGCATTCTTGCGAATACGCTCAAATGCTGTCAGAAGGCGCTCTTCAATATTTTTCTTGATAGTTTCCGCTTTCTTCTCGAGCTTCTCCTCCTCTACCCTTGTCTCGTTAATGATCTCATCAAGCTCCGATTTCTTTGATTCCAGGTCTTTCTTTCTCTCCTCGTAAAGCGTTTTTGATGTTTCAACAAGTTCTTTCTTGCTGTTCAGCTCATTAGTGTATTCCTTGATACGCTTTTCACAAAGCTCTATCTCAAGTTTCTGGAATTCTATCTCTTTCGAAAGCGAGTCGTACTCACGGTTGTTCCTCACATTCGACTGCTGTGCCTCATACTTCTTTATCAAAAGTTCGGCTTCCTTGATCTCATTCTTTTTCCCAACGATAGCATCGTTCAGGTTTTTGATCTCTTCATTAAGGTTATTCAAACGGGTCTCAAGCCCCTCAAGCTCATCCTCAAGATCCTGGACCTCCAACGGAAGCTCACCACGCAAAGTCCTTATCTTATCTATCTCTGATACTACCTGCTGAAGATCGTAAAGAGCTTTCAACTTATCCTCAACTGTCAATTCCTTAGTGTTCTTTTTAGCCATTATATTAAAAATATTTTATCGGATTCGTATTTACTTCTGATAAACGGATTGCAAAATTAGAGAATTTTTTTGTAAGTATCTCAAAAAATAGCTCTTTAGTGAACTGTTCGCTCTCAAAATGTCCGATATCGGCGATTAAAATACGGCTTTCGGCATCAAAAAACTGATGATACTTAAAATCGCCCGTGACAAAAACATCGGCACCGACTCTCATCGCTGCACCAAGGAGCTCACTTCCTGCACCTCCGCACAAAGCCACTTTCTTCACCGGTTTGTTCAACAGCGCAGTATGTTTTATGCAACCTGCGTTAAATGCGCTCTTCAGCAATCCAAGAAACTCCGCCTCGTCCATCGGCACCTCAAGCTCCCCTACTATTCCAAATCCGGCACCATGCCACTCATTTTGCAAAGAATAAATATCATATGCAACCTCTTCATACGGATGTGCCTCAAGCATGGCCGAAACCACCCTGCTCCTTATGAACTCAGGCATCACTGTCTCGATCCTCACCTCTGGTTCAAAGTGCAATTCCCCTTTCTCTCCCACATAGGGATCGGTATTCTCCCCTGCCCTGAATGTCCCTGTTCCCGCCACATTGTAACTGCACGAATCGTAGTTACCAATGACTCCTGCACCTACATCAAAAATGGCACTCCGCACCTTTTCAGCATGGTCACCCGGAACATATGTAACAAGCTTCAGCAATTTATTCCTGGCCGGTTGAAGAATTGAGGTATTCAACAACCCCAGTTTTTTTGCCATCATACCGCTTACCCCCTCTGGTACACTGTCAACATTTGTATGCCCGGCAAAAATGGCGATCCCGTGCTTTATCGCCTTCATAACGATACGCCCCGTTTCGGTACTGTCGGTGATGGTTTTCAATCCCCGGAATATCAACGGATGATGTGCAACGATCAGATTGCAATCCTTTGCGATCGCCTCATTCAGCACCTCCATGGTTACATCAAGGGTGATCAGCACACCTGTCACCTCCTCTTCAGCCGAACCAACCAAAAGGCCTACATTATCGTAATCCTCCTTCAGGGCAGGATGAGCAAATTTTTCTATCTCCGAAACTATATCTTTTACCTGCATGACAGTATCAATCAATATTATCACGTATCTCTACCAGCAGGGAACGTATCTTTTTCAACCGGGAAACAACCTCGAAATTGTTTATCGTATCGTCCCTGTTTTCCCTCAGTTTCTTTTGAGCACCCTTCAGGGTCATACCTTTCTCTTTTACAAGATGGTAGATCAGGTGAAAGTTCTCGATATCCTGAGGAGTGAACAAGCGGTTGCCCTTTTTGTTCTTGTGCGGCTTGATTATGTCAAACTCTTTCTCCCAGAAACGTATCAGTGAAGTGTTTACCTTGAACATTTCGGCTACTTCACCGATAGTGTAGTACAACTTTTCTATTTTCGGCTCTTTATACGGCATTTTTCGTCAATTAATATTCTGAAACACAATAATAACAGATATCCGGCTAAAACACAAATCCAAAACAGGATATGCAAAACAAATCGCCCTTAATTTCCAATCAGCTCTTTCTCTCTGAAAATCGAATAAGGTAATAAGGTTTTTCTTAGGGTATCAAACCATTACTACTAAGTTTTTGTGATGGCTCCTCTGCAACCTCATCTTTTCAAAAAACCTTAGTACAGTACTATTCTATCCTTAAATCAATGCCAAACCTTATTACCTTATCACCATTGATCTTTCCGGAGTTTTGATA
>JALVJU010000323.1 GCA_027034005.1 Marinilabiliaceae bacterium | reverse complement strand
ATGATCCAACAAACAGAATTTACACTTCCCGCCTTCAAGCGCGGATGCCACATTATCACAAGCCACATCTTGTCCCGCCTTCCGGAGCTGCCTGAAACGGGAATGCTGCAGGTGTTTATCAAGCATACATCTGCCGGACTGACCCTTAACGAGAATGCCGATCCGAGTGTCCTTCGGGATATGGATTACATCCTCGATAAGGTTGTTCCCGAGAGCGACCACGGGTATGTCCATACCCTTGAGGGGGATGACGATATGCCTGCACATGGCAAATCATCCCTGGTAGGTACATCGGTGATGATACCCATTACCAACGGCCGCCTGAATCTTGGCACATGGCAAGGTGTCTATCTTTGCGAATTCCGGAACTACGGCGGCCCGAGGAAGATAGTTCTTACAGTAATGTCTTAACGGGATATCAATTCGTAACCTCTGATAAATGTCATTAGTAAAGGCGTAGAATATTTGTTATTTCGTAAACAACAAGATTTGATGTCAAATTGAAACTATTGTTTACGCTATGCAAAAACTACTTTTACTAGGTGCCGAAGCTATAGCTCAGGGGGCTATCGACGGTGGAATGTCGGGGGTTTATGCCTATCCGGGCACTCCTTCCACTGAAATCACTGAATATGTTCAGGATCCCGAACTGGCACGTCAAAGAAATATCCGCTCACAATGGTCGGCAAATGAAAAGACTGCCATGGAGGCGGCGCTCGGCATGTCCTATTCGGGCAAAAGAGCGATGGTGTGCATGAAGCATGTGGGGCTTAATGTTGCTGCCGATGCTTTTATGAACTCTGCCATTACCGGTATCAACGGGGGATTGCTCATCACAGTTGCCGATGACCCTTCTATGCACTCATCACAGAACGAGCAGGACTCCAGGTATTACGGTAAATTCGCTCAGATACCTATTCTGGAACCGTCAAATCAGCAGGAAGCTTACGATATGGCATATTTCGGGTTCAGGCTTAGTGAGGAGCTTGAGGTTCCTGTTATGCTGCGTATCACGACCCGTCTTTCACACTCGCGTACGGGTATTGTCAGGAAAGAGGAACAGCCGCAAAACGAGTTGACCCTTCCCAAGGACCTGAAACAGTTCATTTTGCTTCCTTCCCTAGCAAGGAAAAGATACAAGAAACTTGTTGAAGCAAGGCCTAAGTTCGAGGAGTCATCTGCGCAGTCGGCCTACAACCGGTTTTTTGACGGTCCGGATAAGAGCCTGGGTATCATCGCCTGTGGCATTGCCTATAATTATTTGATGGAACATTATCCCAATGGCTGTGATTATCCTGTAATGAAGATATGCCAGTATCCAATGCCGAGGAATAAGATAAAGGAGTTTGAGGAAAAAGTAGACGAACTGTTGGTTCTTGAAGAGGGTTATCCGATGATAGAGGAGTTGCTTGCCGGGTATTTCCGTAAGGGAAAGAGTGTTCACGGCCGTCTGGACGGGACACTGCCGAGAATAGGGGAGCTGAACCCGGATATCGTAGGGGAAGCTTTAGGATTTGAAGTGCCTGAGGAAGAAGAAGTCCCTGAGATAGTTGCCCCCAGGCCGCCGTCACTGTGTGTGGGCTGCGGCCATCGCGATGCCTACTCTGCGCTCAATGTGGCCTTGAAAGAGTATGGCGACGGCCATGTGTTTGCCGATATCGGCTGTTATACTCTTGGCGCTCTTCCGCCATATGAGGCAATAAACTCGTGCGTTGACATGGGAGCATCCATAACCATGGCCAAGGGCGCTGCCGATGCAGGACTGCATCCGTCAGTGGCTGTTATCGGTGACTCAACCTTCACTCACAGCGGCATGACAGGATTGCTGGATGCTGTGGCCGAGAACACCCCGATAACGATAATCATCAGCGATAACCTGACAACGGCAATGACAGGCGGTCAGCCGTCGGAGGCAGAGAACCGGCTGGAAAATATATGCGAAGGCATAGGTGTTGATCCTGAACATATACGGGTAGTCGTGCCGCATCATAAGAACCATGACCTGATGGTAGAGATGATGAAAGAGGAGTTTGAATACAAGGGCGTTTCGGTCATCATTCCACGCAGGGAGTGCATTCAGACACTTGCACGCAAAAAGAGGAATAAAGTTGCCGGTAAACGGGTTTAAGAAAATAAAATTTACACAAATGAAAAAAGACATCATAATATCAGGAGTCGGCGGTCAGGGAATACTGTCGATATCAGCAATAATAGGAATGGCTGCCCTGGAAGCGGGGCTTAACATAAAACAGTCGGAAGTGCACGGAATGAGCCAGCGGGGCGGTGACGTGCAGGCAAACCTGCGCATATCGTCCGATACGATCTACTCAGACCTTATCTCACATAAAAGCGCCGACCTTATCCTTTCCGTGGAGCCAATGGAGGCATTGCGATACATTCCTTTCCTCAGTCCTGACGGGTGGATAGTTACCAATATTACACCGTACAAGAATATCCCTGACTATCCGGATGAAGAGGCTTTGTTTGCAGAACTGAAAAAACATAAGAACCACGTTCTTGTTGATGCCGACAGGATCGCAAAAGAGTGCGGCACTGCCCGCGCAGGCAATATCGTTATGCTGGGCGCAGCTGCCCCGTTTCTCGATATCCCGTACGATATGCTTGAATTCGGGATTAAAAAGATATTCGGCTGCAAAGGTGAGGATATCGTGAACATCAACCTTAAGGCATTCAAAGCAGGTATGGAGGTGTCGGAACAGGTGCTGGCAGGTAAGTAGGAAGCCGTAAGGGAATAACAGTTGGCAGTCAGCAGTCAGCAGTCGCCAGAGAAAGCTCGTAGATGGAAGGAGGTTTTTTCACCGCAAAGGCGGAAAGGCGCAAAGTACGGTTAGGGTATAATGTCTACGGACCTGCCTGTCTAACTGCGTAGCCAGGTAGACCCGACTGCGCGGTCAGGCCTGTCTGACGGCACAGCCAGGCAGGCGGGTTACACGGATATTATTTTTATTAAGTTCTTTTATATGCTTCCAAGATATTTAAAGGTGGGAAGAAGTTAGCAGTTTCTCCAAATAAACGAATCATCAAATCATCAAATGGCCATAGGGCCCTTTAACCCTAGATTTAAGTTCTTTTAAGAGATCAAATGCGGCAGGCCTGTTTGCTTTTTGTATTTTTGTTGTAAGAACTAAATGATAATAAAAATGAAAAAGTTTTTGAAAATATTCGGGATAACCGTTTTATCCATTTTTATTTTGTTGTTGATCCTGCCTTTCGTTTTTAAGGGAACGATTAAGAAGATGGTAAACGAGGAGATAAACAACAGCGTAAATGCCAAAGTGGAATATTCCGGCTTGTCACTTTCGCTAATACGTAACTTTCCTGATATCCATTTTCACCTTGACGGGTTGACCCTTTCGGGAAAGGATAAGTTTGAGGGCGACACACTGCTTGCCTTTGACCGCTTTGCTGTTGTTGTGGATGTTAGCAGTTTGTTTTCCGATGTTGTTCAGGTGAACGATATCCTCATTGATCATCCTACTGTTAATGCCAGGGTGCTTGCCGATTCCACTGCAAACTGGGATATCATGAAAGAGACAGGGGAAGAGGAGCCCCTTAAGGAGGAGTCGTCATCGGACATGAAAGTGCGCATTAATTCTTTCAGGATCGTTAACGGTGATATTTCGTACAATGACCTTACTTCGGACATGGTGGCAGGAATAAAGGGGCTTGATGTTTCCATGACAGGAGACCTTTCGGAGAAGACGACCGAACTGGAACTTGTGAGCAGTATCAAAGACCTCTCTGTCGGGATGGAGGGCACCAAATATATGAACAAGGTGAAAGTTGGCCTTAATGCTAAGGTAAAAGCTGAAACGGATAAGATGCTTTTTACCTTTCTTGACAATGAGATGACCCTGAACGGGCTTGCTTTAGGTATTGATGGTAGTGTGCAGATGAAGGATGATGCGATAGGGACCGACCTTAGAATCTCGGCGAAAAGATCGGACCTGAAGACTCTGCTGGCTCTTGTGCCGAAAGAGTTTATGATGGATTTTGAGGATGTGCATACGGAAGGGGACTTTCATTTTGTGACAACTGTTAAAGGTGATTACATTGACAGCGATCATCTTCCGGCATTTAACGTTGACCTGAATGTGAACAACGGCCGGGTAAAGTATCCCGACCTTCCTGAGTCGATCGACAACATAAATGTCAGGTGCGTGGTGGATAATCCCGGCGGTTCACCTGACCATACCGTTACCGATATAGAAACTTTTCATTTTGAACTTGCCGGAAACCCGTTCGATGCAGGTATGAAGATAACCACTCCCGTGTCTAACCTTACTTTTAGCGGTAATGCGGTAGGGACTATTGATCTTGGTTCACTTGAAAAGGCCATCCCGCTCGACAGTTTCGAGATAAGGGGAGTGATCACTTCTGATATCGTGGTGGAAGGCGATTACGAAATGATCGACAAGGAGCAGTACGAAAAGATCAAATCGAACGGTACGGCCACCATGAAGGGCTTTTTCTATTCCGATAAGGACCTGTCCCTAGGTATTCATATTGATGATGCGGTCATGACATTTTCACCAAGGTACATGGAGCTTAAGACCTTTAAGAGCCGTATCGGGAAAAGTGATTTTAGTATGAAAGGTAGAATTGAGAATTACCTTGCCTACGTGATGAAAGATGATGTGCTGAAAGGCAATCTTTCGCACTATTCAAAGTTTATCAACGCGAATGAGTTGATGGCAATGAGTTCAGGAGAGGAAGTTTCTGCAGACACAACGGTATCAACGCTTGTTGAGATCCCAAAGAACCTCGATTTTGTCCTTACTTCCAAAGTTGACAAGATACTTTACGATAAACTTGTGATTACAAACACTAAGGGGAAGATCACCATACGTGACGGGAAAGTAGTCCTTGACGGCCTTTACATGGCCCTGCTTGATGGTTCGATGAAGTTGACAGGAACATACAGCACTGCCGACCTGAAAAGGCCATACATGGATTTTGATATCAAGGCAAATAATATCAGCATCAACAAGGCTGCAAACTCGTTCAGCGTGGTTGACAGTCTGCTGCCGTTTGCCAGGAATGCAAAAGGAAGGGTGAGTGCCGGGTTCAAATATTTCAGTCGGCTGAACAGTGCCGGAGATCCGGTCCTTGCAACATTGAACGGAGGCGGGAATCTTAAATCTGACGGTATTGAGGTTTCGGGGACAAAAGTACAGAATATGCTTTCTTCCATGTTGAAGAATCCAAGGTACAAGCAGCTAGTGGCTAAAGACCTGAACGTTGATTTCACACTTGACAGGGGCGGACTGGTAATTAAACCCTTCAAGACAAAGATATATGGCAAGGAGCTAAAGATACAGGGTCACCAGGGACTTGACAAAACGATGGATTACCGTGTGGATATGCCTGTTAGCCGTAAAGATCTGGCAGCTGTTGCCGGGATACTAGGAGGGGTAATTCCGACCAATGGTGATGATGTGCCGATAGGTATCCTTGTGAAAGGAACCTTCGATAATCCAAAGATAGACCTGGACCTTACGGCTGCCAAAAAGATACTGGGTGATGAGTTGTCGAAAGAGGCCGATAAAGCCATTGATAACCTTGTGAAGGATAAAAACGTGCAGAAACAGCTTAAGGACATGAAGAAAAAACTCGGTAATATTTTTAAATGATATCAATTAATTTATAGTACTTTAGATTTTCATCTTTATACTTTTAACTTTCAACTTTAATCTATTTTTCATGTTTGAACTTAACTTAACCACTCCTGCGCTGCTTTTTTCGGCGGTGTCGCTTATCCTGCTTGCCTACACCAACAGGTTCCTGTCGTATGCGCAGATCGTGCGTAACCTGCATGCCGAGTACATAAAAAACAAAGACAATGTTCTTTTGGGGCAGATACGGAACCTGAGGAAAAGATTGAACCTGATACGCTGGATGCAGATATTGGGCGTTTTCAGCTTGTTCATGAGCATGGCATCCACACTTTTTATCTATTTCAGGTCAAGTTGGGCAGGAGATATTTCTTTTGTGATCGCTTTGATTTCAATGATAATTTCACTCGGCATTTCAATCTGGGAGGTACAGATTTCCGTCGTGGCACTCGACCTTCACCTGAAAGGAATGGAGGAAGACTAGAGCAGTAAAGAGTCGGCAGTCGGCAAGATATTAGAGTTTAGAGATAAGTTATTAGCAGGTCTGCAAAAAACATATAAAAACTCCCCGGTAATTTAGTTTGCCGGGGAGTCTTTTGTTACTTAATATTTATGACCTTGTCTGCATTGTCAAAAATTGTTTTGACCATCTCCTGCCATCTTACGGGGAATGTTCTTTTGCTCTCCTCCGTGGCATCAGGGCCAATGGCTGACATCAGGATTTCCCTGGGATTTACTGCCTTACCGGGAAGATAGCCAACATCAATGCTTTTGCCATTGTCAAGGCGGGTAAATCTCACCGTAGCCGGAATATCAGCGCCAAAGAACATGAGGTTGCGGCGGTTGAATTTACCTTGGGGAAGTCCCAGAAAACCTGTGTCGGTAGTTGCTCCTGTGATATTGGACAAGACCTGTGAGGTCACGCCTGTGTTGTCACTGAGAGTGCCTTTCAGTTCCACTTTTATCTCTCCCCGTATGGGCATTTCATCCCGGTAGAGGGCTTTCAGCCCTTTCTGTGCCATCAGGTAAGCGCCTGCGACAACAACGCAGCTGTGTCCTGCCGTCTTCACTATCTAAAGATAGGATATGTCGATTATCCCGCCTTCGGTAGAACCAAGGAATTCACTTAGTTCATCTATAAGGACGATGTGTTCTATCTCATCAAAAAATTCCGGATATTTCATTTCTTAGTATTTAAGTTCTTAATAAGTCATAAACGTAACGTTTATTTTCCGGAAAGATGAAAAAGCTGTATTAAAAAAGATTAACCCGGAAAATTCATGAATTTTCTACGATTAAGTACTGCCAACAAATTTGGTCGTTTTATAAACACCCAAATTTGGGCATTACTAAATCGGGGTTGCCCGCTTTTCAACCCACTATCCATCGCACATTTATACAATTCACTTTCCCGAAAAATCGGGACAAGATATTTTTGTATGAATAAAGCGGGTTAAAGGACAACTGAATGAAAAATAAAAGTCATCGGATGATTTCAAATCATCCGATGATTACCAGTTGACGTATCTTATTTTGTCACATCAAGAACAGATTTGAACAGCTCCTTGTTCTGCTCTATCTTCTCATCGTTACCGTAAACACAGTAAACATTCTTGTCGAGGATGTCTTTGACCATCTTTTCCTGTGCCCTGATGTCGGCATCGGTCGTGCTAAGTACTTCGGCACGCTCTTTATTGAGTTGTTCCGAAGTCTGCTTACGCAGGTACCTGCTGACGGCGACGGCACCTTTTTGAGAGGCAGTCATTGGGCGGTCCATACGTGCTATTGTTCCGATGATGTAACGTGTCATGGTTTTTGTATCGGCTTTGAAATCATGCAGGAACTGCGGCGCCTTGGCATAGTTTTCAAGTGTCTCCTTAAGGTTCGGATCGCGGTATGAAGCAAAGTAGGAATTGCCGTCCTCTGAAAATCCGCAAAATCCGCCGTAAGCTCCCCCGAGGACACGAATCTGTGTCTGCAGGTAGTCGGTGGATAGTATCTGGTTCATCACTTTTATCTTGCCGCTCCATTCGTATCCCAGCTTTTTGAAATCGTATCCCTGTAACACGTACTGAACTTTTGATGTAGATTTCAGCCCTTCATTCCCCACTTTAAGGTCGAATTTCCATGGTGACTCCTTGACATCCTTTTCAGGAAGTTCAGAAGTCAGTTTTTTCAGTCCTTCGGAATAAGTTGCAAAATTCTCATCAGAACAGGTTACTGCTGCTATCAGATTGTTCTTTCTGAAAAGCAATGAGGCCGTTTTCTCAAGATTGGAGACTATCTCATCCTTTTTCTTATCGAAGTTCTCGGTTAGATATGTCACGAACCAGTAGTAGTTAAGCCCGTTGGTCAGTTCATCGAACATCCCGGCATTGGTGTAGTACGATGCAAGGCGTGTCATGGCAACGTTCATGCCGTTGTTCTTCATCATTGCTTCAACCCTTGCCTGATGACGTGTGAGAATGGATTTCAAACGTTCCGGGTCGTTGAATTTCGACCTGTTGAGTATCTCTGAAGTTATGCTGAACAGCTTGTCTGTCTTTTCCGCTACGGCCTTGCCTGTTATCACAAACTCGGGCAAAAGGTTATCATCGGAGTTGTTTATATCGTAAGCATTCACATACGAGCCAAAACCGCCTGTGTGGATGTTGAGTTCGTTGTCTAGTTCTCCGTAAGTGAGATTCTCCGTATTCATCTTCGAAAGAAGAGTTGTGAGGAGGTTAGCGTACGGGATAAGTTCCTGGGGAACGGCTTTCATGTCGAAGTAAAGACGTGCGTATATGATGTTGTTTGTAAACTCCTTGTGATGAAGTACCTTCACGTCATCCATCTTCTTCTCTGTCACCGGGAACCATTCAATATCGGGACTGATATCGTTAAGTTGGAGCATTGGAATGGTTGCCAGCGCTTCCGGCGAATCTTCCTCCTTCTGGTGCTCTTTCAGCTCTTGTGTGGTTTTTACAAGTTCTTCAAGCTGTTCTTTGTTTAAGGATGCCTTGTAATCGGCAAGCTCTTTTTCTGTGGCTTTATTGAGTTTGTTTTGCAGTCCGGGTTCGGGTTTCAACACAGTAAGAAGGGTGTGCGGGTTGTTGATAAGGTATTTGTCGATTATCTTTTCCATCATGTCGTTGTGCAGCGACTCTTTTACCTTTGCAAGCGGCTCGTTGAACTCAAGACCGAGGTACGGGTCATCGGCAAACATCCATCCCTGATAGTTCATGAAAAGGTACATCAGCCCTTTTTGCGGAGTGTCGCCCTCTTTCAGCGAGAACTCCATGCGGTTGATGATGCCCTCAAGTATCTTTTTGTCGACGCCTTCTTTGCTTACCTTTTTTAGTGTGTTGAAAACTATCTCCCTGAATTTTTCCTTGTCCTCAGGATTTGCATTCCTGACCTGTATCTCAAACACGTTTTGCTTTGCTTCGTTGAACGATGCGCTTACTTCCTGGCCGATACCTGCCTCCTGAAGTGCCAGCCGCAGCGGCCCGGACTCGTGGTTTACAAGTGCATCCGAAAGTATATCAAGAGCCATGCAGAGGACACGGTCGGTGCTTTCTCCGGCCACAAAGCTGATGTTCAGGAATGTCTGTCCCTTGGTGTCACTGCCTTCGGGTACGGGATAGGGGCACTCCTGCTCTTTCATTGCTTCAAAAGGTTTTTGTAGTGGAATGGTTATCTTCTCATCCGACCTGTTGAAGTTTGAGAGGTACTCTTTGTCGATGAATTTAAGTTCCTTGTCAAGGTCTCCGTTCCCGTAAAGCATGATGTAACTGTTGGACGGGTGGTAGTATGTGTCGTGAAACTTAACAAAATCCTCGTAAGTCAGCTTGGGAATAGCCGTAGGATATCCTCCTGATGCGACACCGTATGTGTTATCGGGGAACAGTTTTTTGTAAACACGGTAGCTTAGTTCACGTTCGGGTGATGAGAAGGCACCTTTCATCTCGTTGTAAACAACGCCTTTGTAGGTAATGTCACCGTTTACGCTGTCGAGTTCGTGATGCCAGCCCTCCTGCATGAAGATGCGTTTGTCGGTCATGGCGAGCGGGTAGAATACGGCATCAAGATAGACGTGCATCAGGTTGAAGTAATCCTTGTCGTTCATGCTTGCCACGGGATAGGTGGTGAAATCGGCCCCTGTCATGGCGTTCAGGAAGGTGTTGAGCGAACCTTTCATCAATACATCGAACGGGCTTTTGACCGGAAAATGTTTTGAACCGTTCAGTGTTGAATGCTCCATGATGTGCGGTGTGCCGCAGTCGTTGTGAGGTGTTGTTTTAAATGCGATATTGAAAAGTTTGTTCGGGTCATCCGCCGCGATCTTGAAAAGGCGGGCTCCGCTCTTCTCATGTTCAAAGTAGTAGCATTCGGCATTTACCTCTTTTACAAAACGTTTTTCTTTCAGCTTGAATCCGTGATACATATTGTTTACTTTATAATTTTCGTTTGATGTGCAGCTTCCGAGAATCATCAGAAGTGCTGCAAAGATAATAAGATGATAATTTTTCATGGCATTTGGGTTTTTAGAGTTAATATTTGATTAGTCATCCGCTGACTTCAAGTCATCGGATGACTGCGCTTATTTGTTTATTCGTGTTTTGTATTCCAGTTTGCCGTCCACATAAACTTCAACAATGTAGCGTCCTTTGGGCAGGTGCGAGACGTCGAAATTATACTTACCGCCAGGTGTGTCGATGAATTTATGGGTCTCGACTACATTTCCGATGGTGAGCAGTTTTACTTCCATGTTCACTTTTTTGTTGAAATAGGTATGCAGGACGAATTTGTTGTCTTTAATGCGTTTTGGATAGATGAAGAAATCATAGATGTCCTCTTCGGGCGGTGTGAAATACGGAGCTGTAACAAAGGCAAACTTCTGGCCGTCACCGCAATCTTTTTCAAAAAGGTGCAGTATCTTGCCGTTCTTGTCAAGAAGGCGCAGGTATCCGAATCCTTGCTCTACCATGAACCAGAATTCAAGTCCGTTTCCGCCTTTATCGGTCAGGTACATCTCGTAAGGTGCGGCAGGCAGGTGCAGTGTGTCGGTGTATATCGTGTCGGGCTTAACACCTTTAGGACCTTTAACATAAACAGTATCGCCTTTTTCGTTCAGGATGAAGACCCTGTTCTCCTGTGGTGTGTTGTTAGTCTTGTACTGAACAATGAAATCCTCAGGCATCTTGTCAGGGGCCTTAAAAGTTGATATAAGTGTGTTATCGCCTACCCAGGCATCCTTGCCTCCGTTTGGCTTGTGCACTTGTACAATGAACCTGTTCTCTGCGTCTTTGAAGTATATCTTCCCTGGTATTGTTATCTCTGCTGTTTCATTGAATGTGAGGTCACCTTTCCATTTGTATGTCCTTTTCACCGAACCTTCAGTACGATAATCGATAAGCAGTGATTTGAGTTGTTTCCTGCCAAGGTTCCTTACTTTGATTACCGGGTTGAAACATGCAGGATTTAGGCGGTTGTAAAATATATCGGAGTTGGGAATGAGAATCGCCTCAACAGCAACATCGTTCTTGTTGACCGGAGCACCGTATTGGATAAGGGTTGCAGTGATGTTCTCCTTTGCCTGGATGTTCTTGGTTGCAGTGTAGGGCTCCATTTTGATAGTGAATGTGTTTTCGCCAGGTTTGGGCTTTACATCTATCTGGTCCGGTTCCTGCAAATCTCCCGGGCACCACAAGGCACGGTCGAATATCCAGGTGCCTCCCTGTGGATAAAGAGGGTTGTCGCCGCAATTTTTCCACAAGTCCTTGTGTTGGACCTTTTTGTCGTTAAAATATATCTCACGCCAGCGGCTGCAAAACTCGCTGCACCCTTTGGGCTCATCCATACCGTGGCCGGTATGCTGAATACGTAAACGGGCTATTTTGGCACCTTTGGCTTTTGTGAAAGTGAACGGTTTTATCGATTTGTCGAACGGATGTTCGGGGTTGCCATAGGGGAACCGTCCGTTCCACACATGCTCTATCGCAATAGGGATAATGGCAGGCGGGCCTGCGAGTATCTCAAAATCGATGGTCAGTGCCCAGCCTACATTTTTGGGTTCGTAGCCGGTGTGTGCATATTCTATCTCAACGCTGTCGCGTAATAGTAAAGAGAAATCGGTAACATCAACGGTCCATGTGAAATCCCATCCCTTGCTGTAGGTGCTTCCGTAAGGGGTGAGCATACGGCCTATTTCATACTTCCGGTCTTTGCCGTTCTTGCCACCTATTCGGCGGATACGGATATGGTCGCAGTAATCCCAGTGTGCCGTTGGCAGCGAGTCCGGCGTACCAAGGGTCACGTGCATCACTATCCTCCTGACGGGCATATCCTTATTTGGGAAACTGCCCCATGCAAAATATGAGTTTGTCCCTTTCGACGGGTCGGTAGTGATGGTTGTCCTGCTAAAAGGAATGACATGCTTTTGTGTGTGTGCAAGTGTGCTAAAGGTAAGAATGCCTAGCAAAAGTGTGAAAAATCGAAGACGCTTCATCTACTTGAAGTAAATTTGGGTTAATACAACTTCAAATATATTATTTTTTTGCCATCAATAATAGCACTTTGATTTTTTATCA
>JALVJU010000322.1 GCA_027034005.1 Marinilabiliaceae bacterium | reverse complement strand
TTCACCTACCAGTCCGGTTAATAACTATTGGATTCTCAGCGTAAAAGCCATTTTACCCAAAATCCACAATAAAACATTTTTATTGCGTATCGATATAAGGTTCCACAAGAAATCAAACCATTAAGATTCAAAAAAATTAAGAAAAATTAACCATTCTGCCTGACAAAATAATTTTTCAACTATCTTTACAGCCAACTTTTACCAAACACACGAGAAATGAAAGGCGCTATAATCGGAGATATCATAGGTTCTGTTTACATAAACAAACCTGTAGATAGCAATAATTTTCAGTTCATCAAACCCTCATCTGCATATACCGACGACACCATTCTCACCTTGTCAACAGCAGACGCCCTGCTAAACAAAAAGTCGTTTGCAGAAGCTTTGCGCGAATGGGTTAAACACTATCCCATGGCCGGATACCGTGAAGAGTTCCTCAACTGGGTACTCTCAGATGACAAGCATGTTTACATCAGTAAGGGAAATGGTGCAGCACGAAGAATAAGTCCGGTGGGATTTGCAGCCGATACTCTTCAGGAAGCTATGGACATGGCTGAGGAAACAACAAAAATAACACACAACATACCGTTAAAGATAAAAGCGTCAAAAGCTGTTTCAGGCGCAATATTCCTTGCCAAAAACGATGGGACAAAAAATGAGATAAAGCAATTTGTCGAGGATATTTTCGGATTTGGCATAAACGACAACACATCGGGATACACCATTGCGTCAATCGAAGAGTCACCTGTTCCTGCTGCCGTTTCTGCATTCCTGCAGTCCGATTCATTCGAGGATGCCATAAAAAAAGCAATCCTGATAGGCGGGCCGACCAACACTTTGGCATCCATCACAGGAGGGATAGCCCATGCATATTACAAACACATTCCCAAGTCCATCATCAGGAAATCACTTGTCAGGCTCACGCCTGAAATGAAATCCCTGATAGTAAAATTTGAAGAAACATATTTCCCGCAGCAAAAATCGCCTGCCGACTTCTTCTTGAGCATAAGGTAACATTTGCCTCTTACCCCAAGTATGAATCTTCATGTACAATTCACGCATTCTGCGTTTCCGGCAAGAAATATCAGGAAGCAGGATGGTGCTATAACAAAAAAGCCCACCATAAAGATGAGCCTTTCCCCTTTGAACTTTCTTTCGTTTATCGTTTACGCTTATATTCGTAATCCTTACGTTCCAGTTCGTACTGGCGTTTAACAGTTTTCTTAAACTCAGAAAACAATCCTGTAACAACTTTCTCCACATCCTTACCTTCTTCGGCAATCAAAACCTTTTTACTTTTCAGGTTCAACGATGCAGAAACTTTGTAAACAGCAGAAGAGTGATCAAAAATAACCTCAAGCGTAAGGTCTTTATCATACTTCTTGAAAAGCTCTTTGTAAAAATCAGCCTTCTCTTCTATCAAAGCCTTAACTTTTCCCTGAAACTCCTCTTCTACTTCACTTATGTTTTTTATTACTAACTCTACCATGATCTTAATTTTTAATTAAAATACGACAATAAACTTATATTTTCAACGGTTTCTTTACTTTTTCTTTCAACAGTGCAATTTTGAGCACCTCATCAACTGTATCAACAAAATGAAACCTCAGTCCTTCGATGTAAATTTCCTTGATCTCCTTAATATCCTTTTCATTCTCTTTTGAAAGGATCACCTCTTTGATACCTGCCCTTTTTGCAGCAAGGATCTTCTCCTTGATACCGCCTACCGGCAACACTTTACCACGAAGCGTGATCTCACCTGTCATTGCAACGCGGTTCTTTACCTTGCGCTGCGTGAATGCCGAAGCAAGAGATGTAACCAGTGTAACACCTGCTGACGGGCCGTCTTTAGGGATGGCTCCTTCAGGTACGTGCACATGAACGTTCCAGTTATCAAATGCATCCGGGTCGATATCAAGCTCATCGGCATGTGAGTGAATGTACTCCAGAGCCAGCACAGCAGACTCTTTCATCACATCTCCAAGGTTACCGGTAAGGGTAAGTTTTCCTTTTCCCTTGCTAAGGCTTGTCTCAACAAAAAGTATCTCACCGCCTACGGCAGTCCATGCAAGGCCGGTTACCACACCTGCCATATTGTTGCTTAGCCACTTATCTTTCGAGAATTTCTCTGCGCCAAGATAAGTACGGACATCATCAATGGTTATATTTTTGTTGACATCTTCGTCACGTGCGATCTTCAGGGCAACCTTACGTATCAGTTTTGCAAGTACCTTATTGAGCTCCCTCACGCCAGACTCTCGCGTGTAATGCTCGATGATGTATGCCAGTATCTTTTTGGAAAACCTCAGCGTCCCTTTGGGTATTCCGTGATTCTCCAGTTGCTGAGGTATAAGGTGCCTTTTAGCTATCTCAACCTTCTCGTCGAGTATGTATCCGCTAACCTCGATAAGCTCCATCCTGTCAAGCAAAGGAGCAGCAATGGTGCTCAACGTATTTGCCGTAGCAATGAACATCACTTTCGACAGGTCGAAATCAACCTCCAGGAAATTGTCATGAAAGTTTGCATTCTGCTCCGGGTCAAGCACCTCAAGCAAAGCAGCTGCAGGGTCACCATGAAAGGTTGAACTTATCTTGTCTATCTCGTCAAGGATGAATACAGGGTTTGCAGCGCCTGCCTTTTTAATGTTCTGAATTATCCTTCCCGGCATTGCACCGATATATGTTTTCCTGTGGCCCCGTATCTCAGCCTCGTCATGAAGTCCGCCAAGTGACATTCTGACATATTTACGCCCAAGCGATTCTGCCACAGATTTCCCGAGTGATGTCTTCCCGACTCCCGGAGGCCCGTACAGGCAGATGATAGGTGATTTAAGTTCACCTTTCAGTTTCAGCACTGCAAGATGCTCAAGTATCCTCTCTTTCACCTGGTCAAGGCCGTAGTGGTCACGGTCAAGTATCTTCGATGCCCTTTTCAGGTCATAGTTATCCTTGGTATATTCGTTCCACGGCAGATCAAGCAGTGTCTGCAGATAGTTGTATTGAACGGAGTACTCTCCTGCTGCCGGGTTCAGTCGCTGCAGCTTATCAAGCTCCTTGTTGAATAGCTCCGCTACCTCTTTGCCCCATTTCTTTTTCTCTGCCTTTTCTTTCAGGTCGCGAATTTCCTGCTCTATCGGGCTTGAGCCCAGCTCATCCTGAATGGCTTTTATCTGTTGCTGAAGAAGATACTCCCTTTGCTGCTGGTCAATATCCAGCTTAACTTTGGACTGGATATCATTTTTCAGTTCATTCATCTGAACCTCACGGGCCAGATGCTCCAGCAGCTTCATGCCACGGGCTATCAGGTCGTCAAATTCAAGAAGCTCCTGCTTGTATCTTATTTTAATATCAGTATTTGAACAGACAAAATTCACCATGAACACAGGATTGTCTATGTTCTTGATGGCAAAAGTTGCTTCAGGAGGCAGGTTCGATGACGACTTGATTATCCTCAATGACAGGTCCCTGATGGAACTTATCACTGCTTCGAATTTATCCTTTTCTATTTCTTCTGGGAGATCTTCCTCCAGGGCTTCAACCCGTGCAGTGTAATACGGCTCGGTGCCCAGAAGTTCTTTCATCCTGAACCTCTTCTTCCCCTGAATGATAACAGACGTTGAGTTATCAGGCATTTCAAGAACCTTGATAATTTTTGCCACGGCACCTACCTTGTACAGGTCATCAAAACCGGGCTCCTCAACCTTAATATCCTTTTGTGCTATTGCGCCGAAATACCCTTTCGACTCCTGCAGTTCCTTTATCAACCTGATAGATTTTTCCCTTCCGAGAGATATGGGAATGATAACCCCGGGGAACAGCACCGTATTGCGCAAGGGCAACAACGGCAATACCTCGGGCACTTCCATCTCGTCCATACTCTCATCATCGCCTTCTGCAACTATCGGAATAAATTCCGATTCCGACTCAAACATATCAGCTAAACGAACTTTATTTTGACCAAACTTTGGATTATCCATATTTCAATAAACTTTCTTAAAAATGACAATTTGTCTCATTAAACAAACAAATACTGCCGAACATAACTTAGGCAATTGGTGTGCCAAAACCTTATGACATCTATATTGCCGTCAAAAAAAAAGCTCCGGTCACACCGAAGCTTTTCACGCTAACCAAGTAAAGGTTATAATTATTTCTTACTCTTGACTTTGTCAAGATGTTTCTGATATCTGCTTCTGAATTTGTCAACACGACCAGCAGTATCAACCAATTTCATTTTACCGGTGTAAAAAGGATGAGAAGAACTTGAAATTTCAAGTTTCACCTGCGGATACTCCACCCCATCAATAACAATAGTATCTTTTGCTGCAGC
>JALVJU010000321.1 GCA_027034005.1 Marinilabiliaceae bacterium | reverse complement strand
GGGACATATTTCAGGTTTCCCCTGTCCACAACTTTTGTGGTTTTCATGGTAGCTGCAGGTGCTGCCATTGCCGACAATGCCTGGAAAAAAGAGAATGCTGCACACAGGGTGGCCGGTGTCATCTACATCATGGCAGGATGGTTCATTACCGCTGTGGCTGCTTTTCTCGGGAGCTTCGCCCTTGCGATAGTCATTTTTTACGGAAGGACAGCTGCTTTGACGGTTGTTGCCGCAATCCTTTTTTACCGTCTTTACAAAACCACGGTCTCTCATGACTCTGTTGAAACATCAGAACAGTATAATAAAAAGGCCAATGTCGTTCCCGGTTTAAATGATATTGACGAAAAGATAAAAAAGATAATTCTTGAATGTTCCAAGATATATCTCCTGTCTGTCAACTCTTTTGTCGATGAAGACAAAAGCAGTTCGTCAAAGACGGCAAAAGAAGCAAAGCAACTTTACAACAAGGCTGAAGATGACAGGTCTGACCTGTTTGCCTCGTTAATAAAAATTGAAGATTCCGGACTGGTTCAGGCAAATATGCTGATACAGACTTTTGATCACTTTTCGGAAATGCTGAAGAACCTGGCATTCATCGCAAAAACGCTGAAAGGTGGTTATTCAAAGAAAGGCAGCCGCCTGACCGTGCAGCAAAGATCGGAACTTCACAATCTTTCAGATGAGGTATCGACATTTTTTAATTTCATGATACACATCATCAAAGAGAAGCGATTTGAGTCAATACCTGAACTGATCAGCAAACAACAGATGATCATTTCATACATGGAAGACCTGCGTACTGCCCAGATAAAAAGAGCAAAGAACAAGTCAGGATCGACTAAAGGAGGACTTTTGTTCATCGAAGTTCTGGCCGATACAAAAAATCTTTTGCTTTCTTCCGTCAATTTCCTGAATACCTACAGGAAGTATGCCTGATGTTTTTATCCATATCCGGAACAGAAATTTGCCGTCCACGAAAAAACATTTAACTTTAACTTTAGATTTCAACGATCTAAACACCTTAACCATAATAAATCAAAAAAAATGAATTTACCCGGATCTGTTTTCCAAAGGGCTGTCCTGCTGTTGTCAATACTGATAATCTCTCCATAGGCATTCTCAAAACAGCTTAGCCCGCGTTACACCGATTACACGATCGATGCAAAGCTTAACCCCGAAACAAAGATTATCGACGGAAAGATGCTCCTGAAATGGAAAAACCCTTCCGGCGACACAGTTTCGACCCTTCAGTTTCACATGTACCTCAATGCTTTTAAGAACACTGAATCCACTTTCATCAAGGAATCAGGAGGGCAGCTCAGAGGTGCTAAAATGGATGAGAACGACTCTTTGAACTGGGGCTGGATCGACATTACCAGGATGTAAACAAAAAAGGGCACTGACCTCGTGCCGCAAATGAGGTTTATCCATCCCGATGATGATAACGTGAACGACCGGACAGTACTCGAAGTGCAGTTGGACAAGCCGGTCCTTCCCCACGACTCGATAGAACTGAAAATAGATTTCACTTCGAAACTACCTAACGCACGAAGCGGGTTCAACCACGATTTCTTCCTTGTTGCCCAATGGTTCCCAAAGCCCGGTGTTAATGAGCCTGCAGGAATGAGGTATGCAAAGAAAGGCGGCTGGAACTGCCACCAGTATCATGCCCATTCCGAGTATTATGCAGATTTCAGCAAATACGTTGTAAACATTACTGTTCCCGATAACTACAAGGTTGGAGCTGTCGGTGAACTTGAAAACAAAACAAAAAACAGTGACAGCACTACCACTTTTACTTACGTAGCACGTGATGTTATGGATTTTGCCTGGACAACATCGCCCCTCTTTGAAGTTGTATAAGACAAGTGGAATGATGTGAAGATAATGGTTTATCTGCAGCCCGACCATGCATATCTGGCCGACAGGCACATTAAGTCGGTAAAGGAAGCACTGGAATATTTCGATGAGCATCTCGGTAAATATCCATATTCAACCATCACTGTTGTTGATCCTCCCATAACGGCAAGCGGCGCAGGCGGCATGGAGTACCCGACCTTCATCACCTCAGGTAGTGTATGGGGGTTGCCTGATGAAATAAGTTTGATAGAGATGGTTACCATTCACGAGTTTGGCCATAACTATTTTATGGGCCTTTTGGCAACAAACAAATTTGAAGAGGCATGGATGGATGAAGGTTTCAACACCTATTTTGAAGGTAGGATAATGGATCATTACTATGGGGAAAAGACATCCTTTATCGGTTTTGAGAATTACCATTTTGGCAATGGGGAGATGCAGCGCATAGGTTACACCACGATGCCAAACCCAAAGATAGCCGAAGTTTACAGGACTGCCTGGGGGTATCCGCAGGGAGGATACAGCCTTATGTCCTACAACAAAACAACCACCTGGATGAGAACGCTTCAGGGTCTGGTGGGGGATGACACGATGGACGAGATCATGAAGACATATTTTAAAAGATGGAAATTCAAACATCCATGTGCAAATGATTTCATTGCCATCGTCAACGAGGTGGTGAAGAAAAGGCATGGCGATGAGTTTGGTGAAAACATGAACTGGTTTTTCGATGAAGTGCTGTACGTTTCAGACGTGTGCGATTACAAACTTGCAAGCATAAAAACCAAACAGATAAGGCCTCCTAAAGGGATATTAAACGATATGGTAAGCGAGCCAGACACAACAGCTGGCGGCGAAAAACTTTATAATTCAAAAGTGATAGTCTACCGTCTTGGTGATGTAGTCATGCCGGAAGAGATACTTGTGCATTTCGACAACGGGGATGAAGTACTTGAAAAGTGGGATGGCAGATCAAGGACAAAAGAGTTCAGCTACGAACGGCCGGAGAAAGTTGTGTGGGCGAAGATAGACCCCGATAACAAGATCCTTGTAGATATAAACCTGATGAACAATGGCAAGACTTTCGAGCCAAAGAAATCAGTTGCGTTTAAATATATGGTCCGCTTTCTTTTTATACTCCAGAACATTTTACAAACATTAGTTCTTTTTGCTTATCCCAAACTAAATTACAGAATAATGAAGATCTTCAAAGCATATACAAACGGCCTGACTGACACATTAAAGCAACTCAGGCTGATAACAGTATCATATTTGTTCCTTTTGATTCCCGGGCTCTTGATTGCCCTGCCATATTACTACTTTTTCTCTTCTGCGATCAACAACTATATTTCGCCCGGCAACCTGCTCAACGGTTTTGACTATACGGCCTACACCGAACTTACACATTTTGAAGGCGACAAAATTTCAGCCGCGGTGAGCCAGGCTACCTGGCTTGTGATATTTTTTGTCCTTGTCAGTCTTTTTATCTCAGCAGGAATACTTTATGTGATCACGGGTAACCGGAAAGGCAGTCTTGTAAACATCGTGGCCGGCGGAACAAAATATTTCTGGAGGTTTCTGAAGCTGAAAATATACTTCATCCCAATTCACCTGATAGTAGCAACGTTAGTTTACCTGCCATTTTCATTTATGGTGATGCATAAACTTGACCAGGCCTTTAATGAGAAAGAGATATTCTATCTTTTACTGCCATTCCTCATCATTCATTTCCTGATCCTTATCTACCTCTTCACCATAAACAATTATACCAAAATAATGATAGTGGAAACGGATACGCGCAAGGTGCTGAAGTCTATCTGGCGGGCAACCGTATTTGTATCTAAAAAATTCTTTGGCGCTTACACACTGACCATACTGCTATCGGTTGTACCGGTTGTCCTGCTATTCATATTTCTGAAAATATCAGGAGCCATGCAGCCGGATTCAGCAGGAATGATCTTTATCGTTTTTGTAATACAGCAAATTTATCTCTGGCTGCGTTCGGCAATGAAAGTATGGTTCATGGCAGGGCAGGTAGAGTATTTCAGGATGTAAAAAGAGTTTCATTTTTAAGACAACAGATCAAATAAAAATTCAGCCTGACCGCAGTAGCCGGCCAGGCTGACATATATCCTAACACCAGTTCATGTCAATTCATGAACTTCTCAAACATCCGTTCTATCTGAACTTCTCAAACCTTTCTTTCACCCGTTGCAGCATCCAGTTCACATCATCTTCACTTATGTTGTGTATCTCTGCTATCTGAACGGTAGAAAGATTAACAAAAACATAATGGTCAACTACTGAACGGGTAAGTTCGGGAAGGTCGGAATATATCTTACCGATCTTCTGCTTATCTTCGTTTGAGAGGTTCCCCGTATCAGCAATTTCAAAGGTTTCGGCAAGATCATCAAAATGTTCATCCTGCAAAAGAATGATGTCCTCCTTGTCATGTGTATCGTATGATATAT
>JALVJU010000320.1 GCA_027034005.1 Marinilabiliaceae bacterium | reverse complement strand
TTGGCAAGTAAAGGTATATTTTTCCCGGCTAAAAACTCCACGATCTCACCAACAACTTCTTTGTTAATGTCATACTTGTTGATAACGGCGAATGATGGGATGTTGAACGAATCGATAAGGTCGGTTACCCTTTTAATGTCATGAAATCCCGAGTGCGTGGGCTCGATGACCAGCAGGACAGCATTGGTCCCGGTAACAGAAGATATAGCTGCACAACCTATTCCCGGAGGGCCGTCGTTAATAACATAACCTGCGCCGTTTTGTTTGGCAATGGATTTTGCCTGTCCCCTTATCTCCGAGACAAGCTTGCCCGAATTCTCCTCCCCGGGGCCCATCTTTGCATGCACCAGCTTGCCAAAACGGGTATCGGAAATATACCAGTAGTTATTGCTGTTCCTTTCCGATGTTATGGCGTTTACGGGGCATACCCTTTCGCACAGGCGGCAGCCCTCGCATTGAAAATGATTGACATACAGTCCGCCGAGCTCTTTGTAGTGTATAGCATCGAAGCGGCAGTGATCGTAACAGATGCCACAACGTGTACAGGCATCATCATGGATGGTTGCCTTGTATCCGCTAAAAAAGGTGTGCTCTTCCTGTATTTCCGGATCAAAGATCAAATGGAGGTCGGCAGCATCAACATCGTTGTCACAAAAGACGGCATTTTCAGCTACCGATGCAATGGCTGCGGTGATACTTGTCTTCCCTGTTCCGCCTTTACCGCTGAGTATGGTTATCTCTTTCATAGCGCACCCTCTCTTTTGTTCAGTTTTAGTTGCAGTTTTTCAATAATATTTTTGTAACGGCTTTCGGTGTCCGGAGAGATGTCTTCGAGCAGGTTGCCGGCCGCATACTTCGATGCATAATTCTTGTCGAAAGGTATCTCACCGAGTATTTCGATCTTCTCTTTTTCCAAGAACCCATAAACCTCGTTGTTCCCGAGTCCTGCTTTGTTGATGATAACACCAAAGGGCTGTTTGATGTCCTTTAGCATATCTATCATCAGCTTTAGGTCATGAAGTCCGAAAGGAGTAGGTTCGGTAACGAGAAGTATGTAGTCGGCATCCGAAACGGTTTCCACAACAGGACAGCTTGTTCCCGGAGGAGCATCGAACAAGATACATTCGGCATCGTCAGGCACTCTTTTTTTTAGCTCTTTGATAAGCATTGTCTGCATTGCAGAACCGATCTTCAAACGGCCTTCTGCCAGGCCCTTTCCATTTTCGGTTTCATAAAACGTAACTTCACCGATAGGTTCCGGATACTCTTTCATGGCATCGTACTCACATGCCACAAGGCAGGCCCCGCATGAGTGGCATAAACTCGGGTTTACCTCTGCAAATTTTACGGGAGGGATTACCACGATGGCATTGTATTCACACCACTCAACGCATTTCCGGCAATAGGTACATTTGTCGTTATCGATGCGTGGGATCATCTGATTGATGGTCTCTTTTTTCAGCTCTTTTGCATTCCTGAAAAAGAGCAGGTCATTCGGTTCTTCTACATCGCAGTCAACCAACTGAACTTTGGGTGTCAGGAATTTATTGATGAAATGGTAAAGATTGACCGAAACAGTTGTCTTACCGGTGCCACCTTTACCACTTGCTATTGCTATTTTTTTCATAGTAGTTTTATTTTGTCTCGAAATATTTCAAAACGCCTCTCACAAAGAGGCCTGGGATGGATAACGTAAAATGAGATATTTGATTTTTTTAATCCATAAAAAATCTAACAGTTATCCTTTTACAGCTTTTCTTACCAGCATATCGCCTTTCTTTACTCCAAGCATACCGGCAATGGGGTCGCATTTTGCCATGAGCATAAAGAACAGGTTGTCTTTTTGTTCGTCCATCAGTCCTTCAAAATTTCCCTGTCCTTTTGCAATGATGACATCGGCGCTGTTGTATGCTTCCATAAATTCAGGCGAACAGTGTTCGAGCAAGGTTGACGGCGCATCGTATCCGTTGTCGATGATCTTGCACAACTTATCGATTCCTGTTTGTTTAGCATCATCAACAGTGATATCGTTTATCACGGGGTATCCGCGGACTGCAAAAGTTATGTTGGGATGATCAATGGTTTCGATAAAAAGCTTGTCGAAAACTATTTCCCCTGCATTGTCACCAATGTACAAAACCGATTGTGCTTCCTGTATCCTTTTGAAGAGTTCAGCGGTTTCATCCACGGCAAGCTCACCGGAGGTCAGCGACTTAATTTGTGTTATAATGTCATCTTCGTCGAGGCTGTGAGCCCCGTAATCGATGACATTGCCTATCACAGCCAGTTTTGCTGCAGTTTGAAAAGGATTTGGACTTTCGGAGACAAGTTTTTTCCACAGGTCGTAATGGTCAAGAAGCATCCTGTTGGCACTCTCCTTTTCTTCCCTGTAAAGATCATTAACGCTCAGTTTCTCTTTTGCCAGGCGGTGTATCTTTGTGGCAAGATACGGGTTGGTAGTTTCCCACTCTTCCCCGAACAGCCGGTTTATCGAACGGAGAAAATCCTCAGCCACCTCCGGCGAAGGGTTGAATTTCCGTATCAGCTTCTCAACGGTCTTAGTGTGGCAAAAGAAACACTCCTGTTTCATGTTAGTGGTCGCAGTAATTCGACATCAGTTTCAGTTCCCCATTCAGAAAACTCTCGACCAGTTCGCGTGCAGGTCTTTTATCGGCTCCCACAAAAACGTTAACGCCGTTGCGGTTGAATATCTGGATTGCCATCTGGCCCATGCCTCCCGCGATGATGTCGGTAGAGCCTTCTTCGGCAAGCCATTGTGGCAACAAGCCCGGTTGGTGCGGGGGCGGTATCACTTTCAGGCCTGAAATTATTACATCATCTGCTACATCGAACAGGTGAAAGAACTTGCAATGTCCGAAGTGGGCATCAAGTATCCCGTTTGCATCTACCGGTACGGCTATCTTCCTTTTCATATTTGTTTTTTATTTAATAATTATTTCAAAATGATGAATCAAGATCAAAAGTTAGGTGAAAATATTTTTCCTTGTTTCTGTTCTTTCTCCTTGATGAGAAAGAACCAAAGAATCAAGACAAAACAAAGCTTCTCCCCGCTCTTGAAAATTGCAAGAAATAATATCGAAGTATAAAATGCTATCGCATTTTGACGACAAGCGCCTTCGATTTATTTCTAAGTAATTTTCAATTCACCCCCGCGCAAGCCCGCTGTTTTGTCAGGCCAGCCCGCATAAACAAAATGTTTTATCGAGATGAAGTTTAGCTATTTTTATGTCTTATTAAAATAAAGGTCTAAATTAAGCATTAAAATAATCGTGCATCAAAAAGGTGCACGATCATTTTAATCAATCTATAACCTACACCCCAAATTCGCAATAAAAATTTTTTATTGCGAACCGATATAAGAAAATCAATCGGTTACAGTTTCGTTACACTCACTGTAATCCGTGATTTTCTAAATCGGGGTTTGCCTTAATCCGCAAGTTATTTGATTAAAAATATTAAATAACTTGCGGATATAAAGCTACATCGGATAATCTGGAACACCGGCGGCCTTCCGGATTATCCGCTTAAGGTTACCAGCGTCCTCTTCCAAATCCAAATCCCCTGCCGCGACCTCTTCCTGCAGGGCCTCTGCCGTATCCACGGCCATATCCGCGGCCCCTGCCGTAAGGAATGTCGTCTTCACGCACGTCATTGTTCGGATTCGGATTTTCGGTATCGGGAGCACATCTTCCCAAAACCCGTCCTGTTCTCGGGCCTCTTCCTTCGGGCCCTGTTCCATCAAAACCTGGCATAATAACCTCCTTTTTTAATTATACCTTAATTCCGCAAAAATCTTTCAGCAGCAACTTCCAAAGTCACACCATTATTGAAAATGCTCGTTTGAAGCTTCTCACCGTAGCTAAGGCTACGCCTGCGATGCTTCTTCGCTGCGCCCGCCTTACCGCGACAGTCGGGCAGGCTTTCCAATACTGGCCCACCTTTGAAGCCTGTCTGCTGCCAGGCAGGCTTTCGCAACGAAACACCCTTGTGGATTTAAGGTGTGTTATTTAATTTTTCTGATGACGTCCTCAATGGTAACATCATCATCCTGAATTATCACCATCTGAATGTTGAACTTATCCAGCAAATCTTTTGCTTTGGGGCCGAAATCTCCTGATATCACTTTTGATACACCCAGTTCAACCATTTTTTCTACTGTTTTGGTTCCTGCTCCGCCTTGGGCATCCTTGTTTTCATTTTTATAGAATTTTGTTTGCCCTGTCTCTTCGTCCAGTACGCAGAACCATGCTGCACGTCCAAATCTCTTATCGAATAATGAACTTAATTCGCTTCCTGTTGATGTGATCACTGTTTTCATTTCGTTTTGTTTTTTAGCTCTTAAATATTTTTTCTGTTTACCAACTCTAGTTTCTCCGATTTGCACATGGGGCAATGCCTGTTCCTGTTGCGATGCGGTAATGTAAAACGTACGTAACAGTCGTTGCATACATACCAGTCTTTGTCAAGAAAAGCATTGCCGTAAACCGTGCGGATCTCTTTAGATTCCACCAATGCCTGTGCTATTTTTCTGCGGGCGCTTTCATATATCCTGGCAAATGTAGCCCGGGACACGCCCATGTGTTTAGATGCCTCAAAATGGTTCAGGTGATTGTAATCGGCCAGCTTTAATGCTTCATACTCCTCGTACAAAAGTTCTACAGAGCCGGATACATCACCTGCAGAACCGTAAGGCCGGTAACCTTTAAATCCCGGAGGACTAACTATTCTTCTCAATCTTCTTCTTCGGGGCATCTTTTGCTTTTGTTTGATTTTCTACTGCAAATATAGTGAGAATATTCTCACAATTCCAAATAAAACGAGAATATTCTCACAATAAATTTAGTTAAAAAATGTTAAGGGCAGATTTTAGCATACTGATCGCTGCAAAAAACATACTGTTTTCCTGTTCTAATTTGTGTGTTGAAAAAACCTGGGTTACAATTCCGGAATAGCCTTGGCTACGTTTTCCATAAGCCAGAACGGGGTAGAGGTACCCCCGCAGATACCCACTTTTTCCACGGTATCGGCAAACCACTCTTTTTTCAGTTCTTCCGGATTACTGATGAAAAAGCTGTTGGGATTATTTTGTTTGCACTCCTCGTACAGCATTTTTGAGTTACTGCTGTTTTTACCGCCCACAAAAACGATAACATCATAGTTTTTGGAGAAAGAGCGAAGATGGGCAAACCGGTCGGATACCTGGCGGCATGTAGTGTTATTTGTTTTGAACAGGGAAGGATCTTTAATCCTTTTTTTTATTTCATCTATCAGGTGCTTTATTTTATCAACATTCATTGTGGTTTGCGAGAATGTTTCAATGGGCCGGGAATAGTCAAGTTTGTCAAGGTCGCTGTCCCCTTCGATAAGTATTCCTTTGCCTTCAGTTTGCCCAAGCAGGCCGATGACCTCAGCGTGCCCGGCCTTACCGAATATCACTAACTGGCCGTTGATCTCCTGCATCTTTTTGAAAGCCCTTTTCACCTTTTGCTGCAGTCGTAGTACCACAGGGCATGTGGCATCGATGATCTTATGGCCGTTTTGTTTTGCAGTTATGTATGATTCGGGAGACTCTCCATGGGCGCGGAAAAGAACGGTTTTATTTTTCATTGACCTGAAACCGTCATGGTCAATGGTAACCATTCCTTTATTTTCAAGGCGGGTGATCTCTTCCTTGTTGTGCACTATCTGCCCGAGAGAATAGATCTGACCTGTCTTCTCCAGCTCTTTATCCGTTGCTTCTATGGCTTTTACGACTCCCCAGCAGAACCCCGATTTTTTATCTATCTCAATTTTCATCAGACAAATTCTTTGATGGAATGATTAAACAAATCGCGTATCGAATTGTTTAATCCGGGTATCAATTTCCTGTTTTTTTATTTACCATTTCAACGATCCAGTCCAGTTGTTCCGTTGGTGTCATATTACTGTTGTCAAGGATGATGGCATCATCTGCCTGCCTGAGGGGGCTTTCCTTGCGGGTAGTGTCCAGATGGTCCCTTTCAGCCAGGTTTTTCATTATCTCTTCCAGTGAAACATTCTCGCCCTTAGCCTTTAGTTCTTTATACCTTCTCTCTGCGCGCACCTCCGGACTGGCTGTCATGAAGATCTTAAGGTCGGCATCTGGAAGGACAACTGTGCCTATATCACGTCCGTCCATCACAACACCTCCCTCTTTCGCCATGTCCCGCTGAAGCTTTACAAGATATTCCCTCACCGGTTTTAATGTGCTGATGAGACTTACATTGTTGCTCACGTCCATCCGTCTTATCTCTTTCTCAATATTTTCACCGTTAAGATATGTTTCATTGAGTTTTGTCTCCGGGTTTTGTTTGAAAGTTATTTTAATCTCCGGCAGTAGTTTTTCCAGCTTTTCTGTGTCGATAGAGCCATTGGAAATGATATTGTTCCTCATGGCAAAAAGGGTTACAGCACGGTACATTGCACCGGTGTCAATATAGATATAATTCAGAACTTTGGCCAGATCCTTAGCGATAGTGCTTTTGCCGCACGAAGAATATCCGTCAATGGCTATAACAAGATTTTTCAACGCTTTATTCATTGTAAAAATTTAAGGGTTCAAAGGTACAAAATCTTTGTTCGTATTTATAACACAAATTACACTATGGTGTACGACAAAATTCACTTTCTGTTCCCTCAATCAGTAGCGTGTTGCGGTTGTCATGATTTTTGAATGCTGCGCGTCAAAAATCCCGCCAACCACGTTTGGTTCTCATGATCCCTGGCCCCCGCCCTTACGGACGGGGTTACCATTGTTACGCCCCGATGGGGCTTTGTTTAGTCATGGAAAGGGATCCTTTGCTTTTATGTGGTTCAAATACATCAAGAAGCAGTTTATGAGATCGGTACAGTAATATTGATTTTTTTATATCCATTTTTATTGCGTGGATTTTGTCGTACACCCATACACTATGCCGCCGCTCAATGTGCAGAAAGAAGCTAAATGGAAAGTCTGCTTTTTTCTTAAAGCAGTTTATCCTAACTTTGTTTTGCATATGACAGACAATTCCGGTAAAATACTAAAAAGCATCAGGCCCAATAAGATAATTTATCCTATTGTTATCGGGCTGGGAGTGAGCGGGTATATGCTCTACCGAGAATTTGAACCGGGCAGCCTGTCTTTCTTCGAATTTACCTTTCAATCGGTTTTATGGCTGCTGATCTCTTTTATGCTGATGGCTTTCAGGGATTTCTGGTATATGGTTAGGATCAGATTGCTGACAGCCAACGAGCTCACGTGGCGCAAGGCATTCAACATAATCATGCTTTGGGAGTTCTCATCAGCCATAACACCATCAGCTATAGGAGGAACAAGTGTGGCCATATTCTTTCTGAACAAGGAGGGTATAAGAGTGGGGCGAAGCAGTGCTGTGGTCATGGTAACATCTTTCCTGGATGAACTTTATTTCATTATCGTTTTTCCGCTGATAATTTTTCTGATAGGGCGAACGGATATTTTTATGTTCGGAGACAGTGTTGAGCATGTGGTGTGGTACAAAAACCAGTTTTTTCTATTTGCTTTGTTAGGCTATTTCGTAAAACTGACGTATACTATAATTTTAAGTTATGGTTTGTTTGTAAATCCACGCGGACTGAAATTCCTTTTGCTGTGGGTGTTCAAATTGCCTATCATACGTAAATGGCGTCCGCAGGCAAATGAATCCGGAACAGATTTGATAGAGACTTCGAAAGAGTTCAGGAACTGGCCACTGAGCAACTGGCTTAAGGCATTCGCCGCAACGGTGATCAGTTGGACCTCACGCTACTGGGTCGTGAACACACTGATCGTCGCATTTTTCGGTGTTCATTTCCTTAGTTGGGACGAACACATTGTTATTTTTGGCAAACAGCTTGTGATGTGGATTATGATGCTTGTAAGCCCGACACCCGGGGGGAGTGGATTTGCCGAATATGTATTCAAAACATTCCTGACCGGCATAATCCCGGTTGGTACGGGAGTTGCCATGGCCTTTGTCTGGCGGCTGATAAGTTATTATCCATATCTCATCATCGGGGCCGTACTTATCCCCAAATGGATACGTAAACACTTCTTCAAGGGTTAATTTAATTTGACAAACGCGAATGTTTTAGTGACAAACGGTATGTAACCATGAGATAACATTTCGTAACTTGCTTATTCTAAAAAGTATACGATCATACCTATGTTTAAGGCAAAAACCGGACTGTTTCTTTTTGTTTTTTCTCTTGTTCTTTTTGGCTGTATCAACCTGGATAGAGATAAAAAATTGGTAGAAAAACAAAAGAAGGAAGAACTTATTATATATTGTGAAAATGCGGTAGCTCCTCCGATCTATGAACTTATAAAAAGATTTGAAGAGGAGTTTAACTGTAAGATCACCATACAGAATGATTGTGCCCAAAACCTGATAGGGTTAATAAATTATTCTCACAGGGGCGACATTTTCATTCCATCTTCTTTGCATGCTTTTGATATCCTGCGCCAGGGTACCAATGAAGATCTTATCGATTCGGTTTTTCTAGGTTATAACAGTCTTGTTTTCATGGTCAAAAAAGGTAATCCCAAAAAATTTAATGGTGATATCTCATTACTTACATCAGATGATTTTGCAGTGATAATAGCCAACCCGGAAATGAGTTCTCTCGGATATGAAACACGCCGGATACTTATTAAATGGAACATTTATGAGGATGTGCTGAACCATGTTGTTGCACTTACTGCAGATTCAAAAGGTTTAATTAAAAGTCTTAAGAATGGCCAGGCAGATGTTGTGATTAATTTTGCTTCAACAATATTTATTAACGGCAGCCGGAACGATATCGACATTATTCCTTTCGACAAGGAGCACCATAGTGAAATGGAGGTTTATGCCGGGGTTTTGTCGACCAGTAAAAATGTTGACCTTGCAAAGTCTTTTATGAAATATGTGAACAATCCTGAAGGGGTATCTGTTTTTAATAAATACGGCTTTTCTAAAAGAAAGTCTTTAATTTTTTAGAAATTATTCAATAAAATTTTAATTTTCCCCGTTAAACAATAAAACATTTTTGTGGATAACTTAAAGAAAAGAAAGAAGCTTCTGATGAAAGAACCAATTATCAGAAAGTTGTACATTCTGATAGGAGTGTTTATGCTTACTATTGCTTCAATTTTAATTATTGAGAATTATTTCGACAATGCTTACACGGTAAAATATCAAAAGGTTATCCACAACCAGGAGCAGCAACAGATAATTGACCACCTCCTGCAGCGTAATCTCCTGAATCTTCGCCTTTCGTTCAAGTCTTTCCCTACTGTAACAAATCAGCAGCAGCTTAAAAACCTCCGTGAGAATATTCGTTCCATGATAAACAGTAGTAAGGATATCGTAAAAGTTCTTGATGAGGGAGGTGTCATCGCAAATACCATTTCGGTGAATATGCCTGCCAAGGACGAGATAGAAGAGGTTTTCAGGTACGATCCCGATAAGTATACCGGTACCCTGCCCGAAATACGCGAACTGATCCCGCAGATCAGCGAACTTCAGGCCATTGCAGATAAAATAATTGCATTGATAGACCGTGAATTGAGATCCGGCAAGGGTTTCTCCCAGGAGTATCTTAATGCTTTAAACCATCTTATTCAGCAGGCCGATTCATACTTTACCCGTATCGGTGAGATCGAGAACAAGATATCGTATGATATCAACAAAAGGTGGAATACCCTGAACAATACGAGCATAAATGTTGTGCGGAAATACAACCGACTGAAATACTTCGGGTTGTTGTTTTTCAGTCTGTTTGCAATTTTCATCACGGGAATGCTGATCAATCAGATAAAGAATGTGATCCTGAACAGGTACAAGGCTGAGGAAAACAACAAAAAGCTTCTTCAGGCAATAGAGCAGAGCCCGATATCGATAATGATAACGGATACCCAGGGAAATATCGAATACATAAATCAGGGTTTTGAAAAGATAACGGGTTTTAAGAAAGATGAGATAGAGGGGGGCAATGCCGACCTGCTGAAAGACAGCGGTGAAGACGAGCTTGCCGATGTTTTGCTCAACACGATACAGGAAGGACGGATATGGACAGGTGAACTTTGCAACAAGAAGAAAGACGGCACCGAGTTCTGGGAGAAGGTGCTGATCTCACCTGTACTGAGTGAAGATAACACGATCTCGAATTATGTGGTCATTAAAGAAGATATAACAGAGAAGAGAAACCTGACCGAATCGCTGCGGGAATCTAACGAGGCGATGAAAACTATCACGGAGAACCTTCCTGTGGGTATTCTTATCGTAAACAAAAACAAAGAGATAATCCAGATCAACCAGACGGCTGCCAAGATCATGAACTTCAAAACGATGGAGGAGGCATTTGAACATATAAAAGGTAGCTCTTACGATACTTTCTTCAGCACTATCAGGAAAGATCAGTATGTGGATCCTGTTTCCGGTGTTGTGGTCACTTCGCTTGAAGAGATACTTGAAGTAAAAGAGAACAATGTTTCGCGTGAGATATTGAAAAATATAATTCCCATACGGTTGAATAACGAGAAGGTGTTTCTTGAGGCATTCATGGATATTAGCGCCCAGAAAGAGATACAGAAGAATGAGGCAGAAGCGAACAAGGCCAAGTCGGAGTTTCTTGCAAATATGAGCCATGAGATACGGACCCCCATGAACGGTATCATCGGGGCAACAGAGCTTCTTACCAAAACCCGCCTGACCAAGGAGCAGAACAATGTCATAAAGATCATTGCACGTTCGTGCGAGAACCTTCTTAGCATTATCAATGATATTCTTGACTTTTCTAAGATCGAGGCAGGAAAGATGAAGATAGAATCCTATCCGTTCAACATTCGATCAACAATAGATTACATACTCGATCAGATGTCGATAAAGACAAATGAAAAGGGAATAGAACTTATGGGCTCTGTGGAAGAGACTATTCCGAATGTGCTGATAGGAGATGAGGGCAGATTGATACAGATACTTGTTAACCTGATGGGTAATGCCGTGAAATTCACAAAAGAGGGAGAGGTGGTTCTAAAGGTTGAGGTGGAGAAACAGATAGGGCCTGATATCACACTGCATTTTATGGTTGAGGATTCCGGCATAGGAATTCCCAAGGATAAACTGGAGAAAATTTTTGAGTCGTTTACCCAGGCCGACGGGTCCACTACCCGCAAATTTGGCGGAACAGGGCTGGGAACAAGTATCTCAAAGATGCTGACAGAACTTATGGGAGGTAAGATATGGGTAGAGAGCCCCAACCCGAATTTCGCATGGTCAGAGGAATCTCCGGGTTCTGTGTTCCATTTCACCTTGCCGTTCGTGATCGAGAAGAATCAGGCAGCGTATGAGCTGAAGACAGAGAAGTTTGCAGATATCAAAACGCTGATCGTAGACAACCACAGGACCAATCTGTTGCTGCTCAAGAAAACGCTGAACAACTGGGATATTCCGTCCGAGACTATCAGTGACGAGAAGTCGGCTTTGAACCTACTGAAGAAATCGAAAGAATTCAATCTTGTTATCATTGACACACATGTGTTTACCAAGGTTGACAGCAGTATTATCCGTGATATTAAAAAGATCAGAAGCAAGATAAAGACCATACTTTTTGCTGCTGATGATAAGTGGAAAGGAAGCCTTTCACTTGAAGGTGTTGATTATGTTCTGAATAAACCAATTCAGCATCTGGAACTTTTCAAAGCTATAGAAAAATTGTTTTCAAAGGCAGAAGAGGAACAAGAAGCAGTTACCCTTACCGAGCTGGTGAAAGGAAAAAAAGCATTACTTGTTGAAGATAATCTGATAAATCAGAAGATAGCACAGAAGATGCTTTCAAGTATCGGCCTAGATACAGAGATAGCGGTAAACGGACAGGAAGCTATCGATCTTATTGCGGATAAGAACGGTTATGACCTTATTTTTATGGATGTTCAGATGCCTGTCCTGAACGGACTTGATGCAACACGAAAGCTTCGGGAGATGAATATAGATACTCCTATCATTGCCATGACGGCAAATGCCCTGAAAGGCGACCGTGATGTGTGTATTGCTGCCGGCATGAATGACTACATAGGAAAGCCGGTGAAGATGAATGACCTTGAGGATATCCTTTTAAGGTGGCTGAAGATCTAAGGGCAGGTTCTCAGAAAGAAAGTTCAGTCAACTGTTGAGCTACAGGGATATCGGCAGGTGACCAGTCCTGCTCATTTAGTTCCTCTTTTGTAATCCACCTGAAGTTTGAATGTTCCTTCAGTTCTATTTTCCCGGAAACTATTTTTGCAATACAGGGAATCAGCCTGAT
>JALVJU010000319.1 GCA_027034005.1 Marinilabiliaceae bacterium | reverse complement strand
GACAACAACCGTTTTGTGGTAACGGCATCAGGCCCCAACATCGCATCGATGCTTAACCTGACACCTGACGGCGTCCTGGTTGGCGTCAACCTGAAAGAAACACCCGAATACAGATCTTCACTGAAATGCAATATAGAGAAAAACATCCCTTCTGCCGGTGATGTGAATTTCGATGCAGTATCCCTGCTCGAAAAACAGCTTACCAAAACATCCACTGCTGCCATGGCGGAAGAGACGGCCAATCTGATCTACAAAGTAAGAAAGCGCAGGTTCAAGATCCTTGCTTCGGACTATGAGGTACTTCCTCCCGACGGCAAATCATACGAAGTGATGGTGCGTGAACTTAACAAATATGAAAAAGAACTCACCGAACTGTTCACCGGAAAAAAGGAGACTTTCACCGTTAAAAAGACTTTTGATTTTATCCCCGATTCCATGAGTGTTGACAATGCGGTACTCTGCCGTTTCTCTGCATTAAAGGGCATTGTGGGGCCGATGGACATGAGCGGAACACCTGTTTACATACAGATCGATGTGGACAAGCACAAATCACTGCCTGCCGGCTACGTTGCAAACGACAGTAAGGGACCTCTCCGCCAGGGACTGTTCTACCGTATCCCTGCTAAAGCAACCGTGAAGATCGTTGACCGGAACATCCTGATGCTCGAAAAAGAGGTCCTTCTCGGCCAGTACGGGCAGCTTGTTTCCATGCCTGTTGACATTCTTCAGAAAGACAATGTAAGCATCGAACTTGATCCTGCTACGGGAGCACTGAAAAATATAGTAAAAGAATAAACATCTAATATTTAAACCATACGATTATGAGTAAAGATATCTTAAACCTTGAGCCAAAGCTCTTATGGGAGAATTTTTATAAGCTGACGCAAATCCCGCGTCCGTCAAAGAAAGAACAAAAAGCTGCCGATGCAGTAGCTGAATTTGGCAAGTCACTGGGACTGGAAACTATCCGCGACGAAGTAGGCAACGTGATAATCCGCAAACCGGCCACACCGGGCATGGAGAACAAAAAAGGTGTTATCCTTCAGGGACACATCGACATGGTCCCACAGAAGAACAGCGACAAAGAGCATGATTTTGAGAAAGACCCGATAGAGACATACATCGAGGACGGCTGGGTAACAGCCAACGGAACAACACTTGGTGCCGACAACGGAATAGGTGTTGCTGCCGCCATGGCAATACTTCAATCAAATGATATCGAACACGGCCCCATTGAAGTGCTTGTGACCATCGACGAGGAGACTGGAATGACCGGTGCCAATGAGCTTAAGCCGGGAATTCTCAAGGGGGACATCCTTCTTAACATGGACTCAGAGGACGAAGGCGAACTGTACGTAGGTTGTGCAGGCGGAACAAACGCCAACATCCGTTTCAGTTTCAAGGAGTATCCTTTCCCGTCGCACAGCAGCAAGGCCGTTAAGCTTTCCGTAACAGGACTTAAAGGAGGACACTCAGGCCTCGACATTAACATAGGACGTGGAAACGCGAACAAGCTCCTTTTCAGGTTCCTGAAACATGCTGTGGCACATCTTGGTGTACGTCTTGCCTCCGTTGACGGGGGAAGCCTCCGCAACGCCATTCCGCGTGAAGCTTTTGCCGTTATTGCAGTGCCCAACGAAAAATACGATGAATTCAAAAAGGCTGTTGAAAAATACGAAGCCATCTACAAAAACGAATACTCTTCAACAGAGCCTGAACTGAAATTCATTGCCGAAGAGACCGAACATCCGGAATTCATAATGAACGAAGTATTGCAGGACGACCTGATAAATGCTATCGAAGCATGTCCTAACGGGGTTATCCGCATGAGTGCCGACATGGAAGGACTGGTAGAGACATCAACAAACCTTGCCATCATCCGGTCGGATAAAGACGGGGTGGACGTTCAGTGCCTTATCCGCAGTTCTGTTGACACTGCCCGCGACTGGGTAGAGTCAATGCACGAAAGTCTTTTCCGCCTTGCCGGGGCAGAGATATGGTTCGACGGACGTTATCCGGGATGGAAACCAAACCCGGATTCTCCAATACTTAAGACCATGTCGTCGGTTTATGAGAACAAGTGGGGCAAGATACCTGAGATAAAAGGTATCCATGCAGGACTGGAATGCGGCATCCTCGGAAATGCGTATCCAAACTGGGATATGATATCCTTTGGCCCAACCATTCGTTATCCCCACTCACCCGATGAGAAGGTGAATATCGAATCGGTACAGAAATTCTGGGATTTCCTTCTCGAAACCCTGAAGAATGTTCCTGAAAAATAAAATATTGTACAACCTGGATATTTATTAAAAAGAAAAAAACATGACAGAAGCGATTAAAAAATCACTGAGAGACTCTGCCAAAGCAAGATGGACGGCATTAGTGCTGGCTTCACTCGCGATATTTGGCGCATACTATTTTAACTATGCCCTTTCATCCATCAAGCCGATGCTGGAAAGTATACTTGGCTGGAACAGCAGCGATTTCGGAACATACACGTCATCCTATGCATGGTTCAATGTTTTCCTTTTCATGCTCGTGATTAGCGGATTTGTCCTGGACAAGCTTGGGATCAGAAAGACAGGCCTGGGAGCCACTATCATCATGTTCCTCGGTACTGCCCTGAACTACTGGGCAATAAAACATAACTTTGCAGAGAGCTCAGTAATCCACATCCCTCTCCTGGGTGATATGAAAGCACAAGTATGGTGGTCGTCACTTGGATTTGCAATATTCGGAGTAGGAACCGAAGCTATCGGAATTACCATCTCGAAAGCTGTAGTACGCTGGTTCAAAGGTAAAGAGATGGCCCTTGCCATGGGTATGCAGATGTCTATTGCACGCCTCGGCACAATGCTTGCCCTGATGATCTCACTGCCTATGGCCAAAAACTTCAACGTGACGGCTCCTATCCTCTTTGCTCTGGTAGTAATGCTGATTGGTGTTGCATCGTTCATCGCATTCTCACTACTCGACATAAAACTCGACAAGAGCGAAGGTGTTGAAGAGGAGGAAAAATCGGAAGAGGACGAGTTTAAGATCAGTGACATCAAATTCATCATCGGTAACCTCGGGTTCTGGTACATTGCCATCCTTTGTGTACTTTTCTACTCTGCAGTGTTCCCGTTCCTGTTCTATGCCACCGACCTAATGATCAACAAGTACAATGTTGACCCTTACCTTGCCGGTACCATTCCGGGACTTCTGCCTCTCGGCACTATGTTCCTCACACCTCTCTTCGGAGGCATCTACGACAAATACGGAAAAGGAGCAACCATCATGATCGTTGGATCAATGATACTTATCCTGGTTCACGGGGTGCTTGCCATTCCTTCGCTGAACATCTGGTGGATAGCTACTGTGATGGTTATCGTTCTCGGCATCGGATTTTCGCTTGTACCTTCAGCCATGTGGCCTTCCGTACCAAAAATTATTCCTGAAAAGCAACTAGGTACCGCCTATGCTGTTATTTTCTGGATACAGAATATTGGCCTGTGGCTAATACCTCTTTTGTTGGGTTTTGTGCTTAATTCCACAAACCCGGATGTGTCGCCAAACAAAATATTGGTAAAAACATCTGTTGAGAAAGCCCTTTCGGAAACCCTTTCAACAAAAGGCTTTAGTGAAAAAGAGATAAACAAGGCTATTGACAAAGCAACCGGGAATGCCATTGATTCAGTGGTGCAATATACAAACTATGAGCCCGTTTCAATCGAAAATATAGATACCGAAAAAGTAAAAAACGAGATTGTAAGCAGTATTGTAGAGAACATTGATAAGGCAGACCTGACCGGAAATAAGAAAGAGACGCTAAAAAAAATCATAAGCATCGGGAAACAAAGCACTTACGATGCCATCGTGCATGAGAGGTTAAACATCAGGTACAATTATTTTTACGACATGCTACTTTTCCTTAGCTTATCGCTCCTGTCACTGCTTTTCGCATTCCTGCTTAAGATAGAGGATAAGAAGAAAGGTTACGGGCTTGAACTGCCTAACATAGAAAAATAAGCAGCCATAAGGCCATTTACGTTATCAAGGCGGTGCATTTTACGGAATGTACCGCTTTTTTTTCTTAATTTGCCCAAATCCGCAATAAAATATTTTTATTGCGGATCGATGTAAGAAAATCAATCGGTTACAGTTTCGTTACACTCACTGTAATCCGTGATTTTCTAAATCGGGCCTGCCTGGCTTCGCAGTCAGACAGGGCTTACCTTAATCCGCAAGTGATTTAAATAGAAAAATAAATAACTTGCGGATGTAAGGATTTGTTTTTATATTTTGCAGTAATAAACATTTTACCGCCTTCCCATGAATACAGAATTCTTCTTAAAAAAGACAAAACTCCTGTCAGT
>JALVJU010000318.1 GCA_027034005.1 Marinilabiliaceae bacterium | reverse complement strand
AAATGGCTATGACATTATTACAAAATGAAACTTCTTATAAGGCATCAAAAAATGCAAAACGAGAAAGAGCTGCTTTAGATGATGACTACAGGGAGAAGGTATTGAAAAGTTAAAAGCGATTTCCCTGGTGACGGGTTAAGAGAAAACATGGAGGAGACAAATATCATATCGATTATTTTATGTCCTCCCTGCACACTTTGGTTCTCTGAAGAGAACATGTGGGCATTGGCTTTCCCATAAAAGGAATAATGGTGTGGGAAGGATGTCAAGACATGCTGGACATAACATTAATTTAAGGATATTCGGGAACGGGGTTTAACATTAACTTCCAGGGGTTGGCAGGCAATCAGCATATTTCATTCGGAATTTGACATAAGATTCAGATTTGATTTTAAGTATCATTTATCTTATGATTTCATAAAACTTGTTACCTTTTTCAATGAAAAGGTTAAACCCCATTAACAAATTGGCATATTTCCTTGCATATTCATTTTTTTTAATTGCTATTTTGTCGGAAATATTAACTTTGTGCCCTATCTGTTTGAAAATAAGAGCAGGAATAATTCTAAAGACATATAAAAGTTAGAAGATGAGAAATTTGATGAAGAAGAAAAACGCAAAATGGGGTGTTTCCGTTTTGCTTATACTTACCATGTCGTTCGGGCTTGTAAGTTTTAACAACGATCATCGTAATTTTGAGATAGTAAAGAACTTAGATATTTTTTACACACTGTTCAGAGAGTTGAACAGTTACTATGTTGATGAGATAGATCCCGGGAAACTGATAAAGACCGGCATTGATGATATGCTTGGTTCTTTGGACCCTTACACAAATTACATCCCCGAGTCGGAGATGGATAACTTCAATTTCATGACTACCGGCGAGTATGCCGGTATCGGGGCAATGATATCAAAAGAGGGTGACTATGTGGTTATTGCTGAACCTTACGAGGGATTTCCCGCGCAAAAGGCAGGTTTGAAGGCAGGAGATAAAATTCTTGAGATCGATGGAAAAAACCTGATGGGAAAATCAACCAAAGAGGTTAGTGAACTGTTGAAAGGCCCGGCCCATACCGAAGTAAAAATAAAGATTGAGCGTCCCGGTATGAAAAAGCCACTTAATATCGAAATTACAAGAGAGAGGATTCAGATAAATCCTGTTCCATGGTACGGAATGGTTGATAATGAGACAGGTTACATTGTTCTTAACAACTTTACCCAGGACTGCAGTCAAAAGGTGAAAGAAGCATTTATCGATCTTCGTGACAAACAGGGAGCTAAGAAATTGATATTTGACTTGAGGGGCAACCCGGGCGGACTACTGGATGAGGCTGTTAAGATAGCCAACCTGTTCCTGCCCAGTGGTACCGAAGTTGTCAATACACGTGGTAAAGTAAAACAGTGGGATAAAATCTACCGTGCTAATCGTGAGCCGATAGATACGGTAATGCCGATGGCAGTATTGGTGTCAAGGGGATCAGCTTCTGCATCAGAGATAGTATCAGGCTCACTTCAGGATATGGATCGTGCCGTACTGATAGGTCAGCGTACTTTTGGCAAGGGTCTTGTACAAACAACACGTAACCTTCCTTATAACGCAAAACTAAAAGTTACCACGGCAAAATATTACATTCCATCAGGAAGGTGTATCCAGGCTGTTGACTACTCACACCGTAATGAAGACGGCAGCGTTGGACTTGTGCCGGATTCGTTGATTCGCGAGTTCAAGACAAAGAACGGCCGCACCGTTTTTGATGGTGGTGGTATCTCTCCGGACATCAAGGTTGAGCCTGTAAAATACGGCAACATAACCTATGCTCTTGTTGTTCAGCAGGTATTTTTCGATTATGCTACACAGTTTGCTCTTGAACACAGTACCATCCCTTCGGTAAACGAATTTGACATCAATGATGATATTTATGGTAATTTTAAGCAATACGTTCTGGCAAAAAAAGATTTCAAATATGAATCACGCACCCAGGAGATGTTTAAGGACATGGTGAAAACAGCAAAGAAAGAGGGTTATTACAAAACTGCAGAGGCACAGTTCGATTCACTTCAGAATATGCTGAAGTTGGATGTTAATAAAGACCTGAACCTGTTTAGTAAAGAGATAAAGGATTTGCTAGGAATAGAGATTGTTAAACGTTACTACTATCAGAAAGGGGCGGTCCGGTTTGGCCTGAAAGATGATCCAGATATTGAAAAGGCCAAGGAAGTCCTGAACGATATGGCCGAGTACAAAGGATTACTTGACGGGTCCATACCAAGCCATGCCGGTGACAGGAGATCAATGAAAAATTAAAAATCCCATGACTATGTGGCCCAAAGGGTTAGTATTTTTGACCATTTAGCATTTAAACCATTTAACCATAAAATAACATGGCTCAACAAGCAGATGTTTTTAAGAAATTAGTAGCGCATTGTAAAGAACACGGTTACGTTTTTCAGTCGAGTGAGATATACGACGGACTGGCTGCAGTATACGATTACGGTCAATACGGTGTGGAGTTGAAGAACAGCATAAAAAAATACTGGTGGGATTCAATGGTTCTTCTGCATGAGAATGTGGTGGGACTCGATTCGGCAATTTTCATGCATCCCACGGTGTGGAAAGCATCAGGGCACGTGGATGCATTCAACGATCCGCTTATCGATAACAAAGACAGCAAAAAGCGTTATCGTGCCGATGTGCTTATCGAGGATCTGATGCAGAAAATAGAGGAGAAGATCGACAAGGAGATCACCAGGGCCAAAAAGCGTTTCGGGGACTCTTTTGATGAAGCTAAGTTCCGTGAGACAAATCCGAGGGTGCTTGCCAACCAAAAGAAGCTGGACGAGATACAAAATCGTTTTACAAAAGCGTTGAATGATAACGATCTTGAGGAACTGCGTCAGATAATCATAGATTACGAAATTGTTGATCCTATTTCGGGGACAAGGAACTGGACAGAGGTGCGTCAGTTTAACCTTATGTTTTCCACCGAGATGGGCTCTACTGCCGATGGTGCACAGAAGATATATCTGCGACCGGAAACAGCTCAGGGTATTTTTGTTAATTATCTTAATGTTCAGAAAACAGGCCGCATGAAGCTTCCTTTTGGCATTGCCCAGATAGGAAAAGCTTTTCGTAACGAGATCGTTGCCCGTCAGTTCATTTTCCGCATGCGTGAATTTGAGCAGATGGAGATGCAGTTTTTCGTTCGCCCCGGAGAGGAGTTGAAGTGGTTTGAGTACTGGAAAGAGAAACGTATGAAGTGGCATAAGGCACTTGGGATGGGAGAAGAGAAATACCGTTTCCACGACCACGATAAGCTGGCTCACTATGCTAATGCCGCAACCGATATCGAATTCAAGATGCCTTTCGGTTTCAAAGAGGTTGAAGGTATACATTCACGTACCGATTTCGACCTGTCGTCGCATCAGGAGTATTCGGGGAAAAAACTACAGTATTTCGATCCTGAACTTAACAAGAGCTACGTTCCTTACGTGATAGAAACTTCGATAGGTGTTGACCGTATGTTCCTGAGCATTCTCGCAGGGGCATACAACGAAGAGGAGATAGAGGGCAAGGATGGAAAGAAAGAGACGCGCGTGGTGCTTAACCTTCCGCCGGTGCTCGCGCCTGTAAAACTGGCTGTTTTGCCACTTGTAAAGAAAGACGGGCTGCCTGATCTGGCACGTAAGATCGTGAATGACTTGAAGTTCGATTTCAACTGTCAGTACGATGAGAAAGATTCAATTGGGAAACGTTACCGCCGTCAGGATGCCATAGGAACACCTTACTGTATCACTATTGATCATCAGTCGCTTGAGGATAATACTGTGACAATCCGTCATCGTGATACCATGGAGCAGGACAGGGTTAAGATTGACGATCTGAGGGGTATCATCGCCGAGAAGGTGAACATGAGGGAGATTCTTAAAGAGCTTGTATAACCCGGATTACGCATTAGGAAGTGCTTGCGATTTTCTATTATTAATTTTGGATTTAAAAAAAGCTTAGTTCCGCATTACCTTTGTTTTGAACCTGGGTAATGCGGGATCTTTTGTAATTCTTGCATGATATTTTATAAAGAAGTAGATCCTGATTGGAAAAAACCGGGCTAAACCAGCAATCCCGCAACAAAAAATAAAGCCAGAGAACTCTTGAAAATCGGATGAAAGAAAGATTTGCTAAAAACATTTTTCTTGCTAATTTTAAAAAGTTAAGACTTAAACCCGCATGGCCTTGTTAGGTGTTGGTACTCAGTATGATACATACAGATGCCATTCGGCACCTAATATTTGCCGAACGGTAGTGGTCTTTTTCATTTTTTTATTTTTTAAAGCCGCACAGGTTGCCCACCTTTCTGTGCGGCTTTTATTTTTACTTCTGTA
>JALVJU010000317.1 GCA_027034005.1 Marinilabiliaceae bacterium | reverse complement strand
AAACACCAGGGCTGATTCCTTGCAAGGCATCTATTGAATTACTGGGGGTCAGCTTGGTAATAACATCTCCTTTGATGTTTAAATTAGCCCCGGTATTCAATTTCTTTTTTTGAGTACCATATCCTACAGAAACAACTTCGTCAAGGCCAATAACTTCCTGTTGCATGGTGACATCGATGATTGTTTTTCCGGCAATGGGTACTTCTTGTGTTTTCATCCCGATAAATGAAAACACTAAAATGGCATCAGGAGGGGTAGATAATGAATACTTACCGTCGCTGGCAGTAATAGTTCCCTGATTGGTCCCTTTGATCAATACAGTAACTCCCGGGATCGGGGAACCTGATTCGTCGGTCACGGTCCCGGTTACTGTAGTCTTTTGCTGAAGCCCGGATCCTGCTTTTTTGGCAGCAGCTGGTATGTTTTTGGGAGTTAATACAATCTGCCGGTCCATTACCAAAAACTGCACATCAGTTCCCTTGAATACTTCTGCAAGGATATCTTTTATCTTTTTATCCTTTATGTTTAAATCGATCTTTCTGCTAACATCGATTAGTTTATTATTATACAGAAAATAAAACTCACTTTTATTCTCTATAACTTTCAAGACCTCTTTAACCGTTGACTGTTTGATTTCCAACGATATTCTCGTCATTTGAGAGTAGGAATCGGATGCTATTAAATTTAGCGTTCCAATTAGAAACAGAAAAAAGCTTAATCGCATAATTTTTCCAATTTTTGAAGAATAACACCTTTTAAGGATTATTCTTTTAGAAAATCCGTTTTTTTTCATAGTTTTGTAATGTTTTTAGGTTTTTATAAATCTATTATGCTCAATGGATTGGGTGTAAAGACAATGATTGAGCTAAACTTACAGGCAGGAATGTGCGTCACCACGTTTCTGCCTTTTTTAGTGATTTTTTTATTGCATAGGCATTTTGTTTTAATGTTAATGATTTAGGTTTGTTTCTCTATCTTAAAGTTTTATTTTTATAGCCCTTACGCATCCTTATTTCTATCTTTCCTTTTGTGAAAGTATTGTTATCGTTCTTCTTTCTTGGGAAAATGGTATATTCGATAGGTGCTGAGTGCTTAAGCAATTCCAGTATCTGAGGCAGTGTTTCTCCGTCAAATGTTGCAGTGTACCTGTATGTTTTTAATTCAGGATCAACTAGGATGATCTTTGTGTTATACCAACGGTCTAACTTTTTAACAACAACATCCATAGGGTCATTCTCAAATATGAGCTTCCCGTCTTTCCATGAAATTATTTTGGTAATATCAACTTTGTTAAGTATGATCTTCTTTTTTTCTTTATTTAAAATAGCTCTTTGCCCCGGACTGATTGAAATTACAGGAGTGGGAAGTAATGAAGATTTTGTCTCTTTGGCCAGTGATATTTTACCGCTAACCAATGTTGCTTCAATGTTGTTTTCGTTTTTATATGCCATTACATCGAAAACGGTGCCGGTGGCCATAACGTCAATGTCTGAAGTTGATACAACAAAAGGTTTCTTTTTGTTTTTGGCAACTTCAAAATAGGCTTCCCCGGAAAGATAAACTTTTCTTATGCCTTTTTTAAATATTAGTGGATACTTGAAGTGGCTGCCTGAATTAAGCCATACTTTTGTTCCGTCAGGCAGGGTGAGCTTTGATACGGTGCCATAGGCGTTGTCTAACTCGTTATATGCAAATCGTTGATCTGATATTGTTTTGTTTGTGAAATAATAAGAAAGGCTTGCAATTAGCAGGGGAATGAACAGAATGGCTGCCGATCTCTCGATATAGATCAATATTTTTTGGGGGTTATAATTCTTTTTTGAGAAAATAATTTGTTTTACCCTTTTGCCTGCCGAATTAATGTCGATCTCATTGTAAGCTTTGATCTTACCTGAAATATTCCAGATTCGCTCAAATTGCTCAAGACTTAAAGACTCTTTATCCTGCGTTTTGATTTCGTTTTTTAACTCTTCGGCAGTGTGAGGATCAATATCATCAGAGAAAAGCTTGCCTATCTTTTCACGGTATTCAACTCCCTTTTTTTCTTTTTCTGATCGTAACATAAATATCTGTATTCTGATAACACGACGATTCAGAAGCAGAAAACCCTATGGATATTATTGTTTTTTTTCAAAGCCAGTCTTTCATATCCTTCCTTAGTTGTTGCAATGCTGCTCCAATACCGGCTTCCACAGTTTTAACGGAGATATTCAATTGCTTTGCAATATCTTTATGTTTCATGTTGTGGTAACGGCTTAACTTGAAAATTTGTCTTGTCCTTTCCGGAAGTTTCTTGATACATTTCTCAACACTTTCAATAAAATCATATGCAAGGTAATCGTCAGCAGACTGGAAAGGCTGTGTTTTTTTTTTGAAAGTATCTTCAAAGTTCCTTTTTATTTTGTGGTGTTTGTGGTAATCTAAACATTTATTCTGAACAGATTTTAAGAGGTAGGATTTTAATGAAGATTTTATTTCCAGTTTTTCATGGTTTTCCCATAGTTTCACAAAAACACCCTGTACTATCTCTTCCGCTTTGTCCCTGTCGGGAACAAAATCCATTGCAAATAATACCAGTCCTTTATAATATTTATTGAAAATGAAAGTGAAAGAATCTTCATCTCCGTTTATTAATTTATAAAGGATAAAATCCGTATCCATATTTTTTCATTTGTGAGAAAATAGTTACATTCTGGTTATTAAATGCTCCGATTCAAATTTACAAAAAAAAATCAAATTTAATAGTTGTTCACAATTAATGATAAAACCAATAAGTTTTTTCTATTGGAAGCAGGCGGGCCTGCCCAACTGCCGCGGTCAGGCGGGCCTGCCTGGCGGCTGACAGGCCTGCCTGGCTTCGCAGTCAGACAGGCGCGTAGAAGATGCATCACGGTCGTAGCTATGGTCACAGAGAGGAAGTTCAAATGAGCATTTTGAATAATGATGTGAATTTGGATGTTGGAACAAAAAGACTATTGCAGATTTATGGATTAAGAAAAATTAAGAGTGAGGGAATGTAAATCAGATACTTAATTTTACAATATCCGGGATCTGGTGTTGGTAAAAAAACAGTAGAATTTAATATTTTACTGTTATTTCTTCCTTGTCCGCTGAACGGGAGCAGCCTCACTGTAGTTTATCTGTTTGCTCCTTACCATCATGTTCGCATTGATATAGTTTTTCTTGCAGCAACTATTTTAAAAGGAGATCATTCATGTGCGAAAAATTTTAAGTAATTGTATTGCGGGACAGAGATGGGTATGATTTTTACGGCTTCTCTAAAAAAATGATTTTACGGCATTCTTACCTTTGTCTGATAGTTTTTTATATTTTTATGATTGATTAACCGTTCATTCTTTTTAATGAGATATATACTATTCATACTGCTTTATATTCAAATGACCTTTGCTGATATTGTTCTGTCCCAGACCCGAAAAATGAATACCAAAGGGCTTGAAGGGACAGAGACAATAGTCAAACATAATATCAATAAAGTTGTACCAAAGTACATTGTCAACAAGGATGATGAAAAGGATTCTGTTACGCTGGCGGAGATCTTGTTTAATCCTGAAATACAACTTATAAATCCTGATACCTTCAAGTTGGAAACCAGTGTTTTGTCTGGGGATTCGGCTTTGCTCCAACGGGATTTCACACGTATCATTGATGTTCACCCTCAGGATGTTATGTCGAAAAATGTTTTAAGAATAGAAACAAAGAACAAGAAAACATTTATTGAGTTTTACGGATACATAAGGGTAAATGGTGCAGAGGATTTCAATGGCTTGCAGTCAAAGGATGAGTTTAATCCGTATTATATTCCTGTAGGTGAGGAGAATTCCAAGGTTAAACGATTTTTTATGAGTGCATCATAAACACGAGTGGGCATTCAGGGAGGGAATAAAACTGATTACGGCCCCGTGAATTTTAAAATTGAGGGTGACTTCCGCGGCAATAATTCTGTTGGTTTCAGGATCAGACATGCTTACGGTCAGTTTAACAATGTGCTTGCCGGGCAGACATGGTCGGTATTTGGTGACCCCTTTGTAATTCCCTGGACGGTGGATGTGGACGGGCCTAACAGTTCGGTGAGCACAAGAGCTGTGCAGGTAAGGTATAGTGAACTGTTGAATGAAAATATAAGGTGGATGGTAGGCATTGAAGCCCCGGAAATAGATATCTCTTCCGATACTATTGCCATCTTTCAGGGAGCTCCTGATGTCGACGGCAGGATAAAGTATATGGCAAAGAAAGGGCATCTTCAGGCAGGGAAATCGCTTTTAACTTTTCAATACCTTCTCCCTGTAGTCATCATCTAAAGCAGCTCTTTCTCGTTTTGCATTTTTTGATGCCTTATAAGAAGTTTCATTTTGTAATAATGTCATAGCCAT
>JALVJU010000316.1 GCA_027034005.1 Marinilabiliaceae bacterium | reverse complement strand
GCACTTGTCGCCATCGATGCAATCGGGCTCATGAATGATGAGATAGTGGACATCAGGAAAAAACTGCCTGAAGAAGCCGGAATAGATTACCTGCTTGTTGCAAGTACCCACACCCACGAAAGTTACGACCTGATGGGTATCTGGGGAGAACCGCCATACAAGTCAGGAGTAAACGATGAGATGATGGGATATGTAAAAGATCAGACAGTGAAAGCTGTTATGAAAGCTGTAAAAGATTTGCGACCTGCAAAACTTGCCTATGCCCAGGACCTGGAGAATGCAGATATCTTTGTTAAAGATACACGTAAGCCGGTGATAAAGGATTCCGGTTTAAGAATGATACAGGCCATCGATACCCAAAATGATTCAACCCTTGGTGTTATTATCGGATGGGCCAACCATCCCGAAACACTTTGGTCTCGTAACCTGCTGATCAGCTCCGACTACCCACACTACCTGCGCGAAGGCATAGAAAAAGGTGTTTTCCAGGATGAAACACTTAAGCGAAAAGGCCTTGGGGGAACTGCTGTATTTTTCAGCGGGGCACTTGGTGGCCTGATGGCGCCCCACCCTTCCATCTCCATCCCCGATCCTTTTGTGGACACTGCTTACTTCAAACCATCATACGACAAGACAAGGGCTTTGGGTTACAACCTTGCACTCCTTGCCATGGATGCTTTGGAAAAACCGGACACGATAGTTGAGAATCCGGCAATATCCCTTAGCGCAAAAACCATAAACCTTCCATTAAGCAACGACGAACTTACCCTGGCTGCTGCATTGGGACTGCTTCACCGCGGCATGACCGGATGGAGAAAAACACGCTCTGAAGTTGCTGCATTCAGGATAGGCCCTGCAAGTTTCGTCAGCATTCCGGGCGAAATATACCCTGAGATAGTAAACGGCGGAATCGTTGCAAAAGAGGGGCAGGACTTTAAAACAGGACCTGTGGAGATACCTACTGTCCGCAACGAGATGCCGGGCAAATTCAAGTTCGTATTCTGTCTTTCGAACGATGAGATCGGTTACATAGTGCCCAAAAGCCAGTGGGATGTTGAAAAGCCATACATATACAACAAAAAACAGTACGGCGAAGGCAACTCGCTCGGCCCCGAAACAGCCCCGATAATACATAAAGAGATATCAGGATTGTTAAAGGAATTATACTAAAATAGATGAAGGGTATCATTTTCAGCATCCTGATATTTGGTAGCATACTTTCAATTACAGCGCAAGACAACAAACCGGAAGTCCCTAAAGGGTACTGGAATATGACTACCCTGAAACTTGCTTATGTTTTAGGCAGATTAGACCTGATCGATGAACACCCTGCCGTTCCGGAGGAACTTAACTATTTTGAAGATCTCACGTATAAAGTTGTTATTGGGGATTCGTTAAAACTGGATATTTGTTATCCTAAAAAAATTAAGGCACCTGCCCCACTGCTTGTTTTCATCTACGGCGAAGCATGGAAGCACGGGAACAAGGATAAATATAAAGGTTATCTGATCAAGTTTGCAGAGCAAGGATATGTCACTGCTTCTGTCTGGTATAGAACTTCTAAAAAAGGAACTTTCCCGGCAGCTGTTGAAGATGTTAAATGTGCGGTTGGCTGGCTGACTGATAACTCAGACAAATACCATATCGACAAGAACAATGTTGCACTTTTCGGGGGTTCTACAGGAGGGTACCTGGCACTAATGACCGCTTATGTTTCAAACAGCAATTTATTTACCGACACTTGCGCAACTGACAAAAAGGATTATCAGATAAAAGCAGTTGTTGACCTGTATGCCCCTGTCGATTTAACGAATAAATATGTTATCGAAAAAACAAAAGCAGAGAAGTTCATCGGCAAACCTTATAATGAAGCTGCCGAGCTGTACAAAAAAGCTTCTCCGGTAAATTATATCTTGGCGAATGACCCTCCGACACTCATCTTTCACGGAACGATCGATGACATCGTACCTATTGAACAATCGGAAACACTGAAAACAAAGCTGGAGACCGCCGGTGTACCTGTTGAATACCACAGGATGAAAGGCTGGCCCCACTTTATGGAAGCGGGCAAAAAAGTAAATGATTATTGCCGGTTTTATATGACTGAATTTTTTAATAAATATTTAAAATAGTTTTTTAATTACCAGTAAAACAAAGAATATGAAAACAATCTCAACAATTACCTTGCTTGTACTGCTGATGTTCTCAGCATGTTCAAAAAAAACAATACTAAAGAAAAGGAACTCCCTTTAACACCTCAAACTGCTTTGCAGCACTACCTCAACAACGGGGATAAAACATTCAGCTGGAAATTTATCGAAGAATATGATGTTAAAGGAGTAAAAGCATACGATATTCTGCTCACTTCACAAACCTGGAGAGGCCTTGTGTGGAAACACCAGATGACCGTTCTCGTACCGCCCGAGGTGAAGTACAACGACGGCCTGCTTTACATAACAGGCGGAAGCATCAACGACAAAGGTGAGCCCAACTTCAAAAAACACGATGACAGTTCTACGCTCATGTTTGCTAAGATAGCAGCTACCGACAAGGCCGTTGTGACCATCATCAGGCAGGTGCCTAACGAGCCTCTCTTCGACGGAAAGACTGAGGACCAGATCATATCCTACACCCTTCACCAATACAAAAAGGACGGCGACATGACCTGGCCTCTCCTCTTCCCCATGACAAAATCGGCCATACGTGCCATGGACGCAGCACAGGAGTTTGCGAAAAAGAACTTAAAAGAAAGATCAACAACTTTGTTGTAACAGGCGGATCAAAAAGGGGCTGGACTACATGGCTTACAGGCGCCATGGACAAGAGGGTAATGGCAATTGCCCCTATGGTAATCGATGTGCTGAACATGCCCATCAACTTAAACTACCAGATAGAGGTGTGGAAAGATTACAGCGTACAGATCGAGGATTATGTGAACCTTGGGATACCCCAGCAGGTAGAGTCTGAATCGGGCAGGAACATCACACTCATGGTCGATCCCTACTCTTACCGCAAAAAACTTTCCATGCCCAAGCTTATCCTCATTGGAACCAACGACGAGTACTGGCCTGTGGATGCCATCAAAAAATATATCGACAGCATACCGGGAAAAAATCGCATCCACTACGTGCCCAACGCAGGCCACGACCTTGACGTAAAGCATAACGATCAGGCACCGCGTGCAATTGCCTCATTCTTTGCAACAACCATCATGCACAAGCCATATCCCGCTTGCAAATGGGATGTTAGTGAAGATAAAGACAAAGTGACCATCAAAGTAAATTCCACTGCCGATAAACTTGTCGATGCATATCTCTGGTCGGCAACATCGGCTCCCGACAGGGATTTCAGGGACGAGAAATGGACATCCGTAAGCCTGAATGCAAAATGTAAAGCCGAAATCACAACAACTGTGGATTATCCAAAAGAAGGCTATAAGGCATTTTATATCGACCTTAAGTACCTTGACCCTAACGGCAACGAATACACTATCAGTACAAGAATGTTCGTAACTGATACACATCATATTTTGTAACTTTTTTAATACTTTGATCTTATCATGTCTGTTTTAAATTTTATAAAAAGCAAAGCATCCCTTGCTGTTCTGTTGATCTCATCGGTCATGCTCTCTTCATGCGGGAGCCGTGATTGCCTCCCCGTTGACAAATATTATGAATATGACTTTCAGTTGCCGCTGAAAGACACTGTTCTGCAAGTCGATACCATCGACAACTATGTGATGAAGAAGATTCGTTACAACAGCACTCATGACCAGCAGGTTTACGCAATGATATCTGTTCCCTTGGATGCCAAAGGGCCAGTACCGGTGATAATGCTGCAACATGGTGTAGGCGACAGGAAGACTGTTGACTACATTCAGGCCGGCCACGACTACTACATAAAAAGAGGGTATGCTGTTTTCCGTATCGATGTGGCCAACCACGGCGACAGGAAAAAGAACGATTATGAGGTTGACCTGGAAAACGGATTGAAATACTACACACGCGACCTGATGGCACAAACGGTTTTCGACCTCAGGCGCGGTATCGACCTCATCGAGACCATTCCTGCCTTGGACAGCAAGCGCATTGGGTACTATGGCGTCAGCCTGGGTGGATTTATCGGCACTATCTTTTGCGGAGTTGACACAAGGGTAAAGGTCCCTGTCATTGCTTTGGCAGGCGGGGGACTGAGTGTTATGTGGGGGACCAAAGCCCTCACTGAGGAGGCAAAGGACTACTTCAGTTTTATCGACCCAATCAACTTTGTTGCGCTGATAAGTCCCAGGCCCCTTTTGATGGTCAATGCCAAAAATGATGATGTTGTACCGCCTTTGACAACAAAACGGCTGTACAATGCCGCCAAAGAACCAAAGCAAATCATATGGTACG
>JALVJU010000315.1 GCA_027034005.1 Marinilabiliaceae bacterium | reverse complement strand
TTCCCGCATGCATTGCCCATAGCATGAAGATATTCGCACAAAAAGTACGGTTTCTCGTTCTCGCCCTCGGCATAGTTCAGCATGCTCGGGATATCGGGATACATACGGCTGTACACATCAGCCGCCTCATTGTACCCTTCGTAGTGTACGGGTTTTGACGGGTCTGCCTTGTGGGCATAGTCACGCATGGCAAAAAAGTTATCGCCGATGCCGGCTTCATTGCCAAGCGACCACATCACCACACATGCATGGTTCTTGTCCCGCTGTATCATACTTTTTATCCTATCCACCGATGCTGCTCTCCACTTAGGGTCGCTATCAGGTACCAGACTGTTGACCCCGTGTGATTCCAGGTTAGTTTCATCGACGATATAGATACCATACTTGTCGCAAAGCTTGTACCAGTACGGATCGTTGGGATAATGCGAAGTACGGACCGTATTTACGTTGAACTGCTTCATGAGGCGGATATCCTTCTCCATGGTCTCATGCGGCACATACTGCCCGTATTTCGGGGTCATCTCGTGCCTGTTAGTGCCTTTCAGATAAACATGCTTTCCGTTTACCATAAACTGCCTGTCCTTTATCTCCACCTCTTTAAACCCGAACATAGTTTCTGTCACCTCAAGTATTTTCCCGCTCTTGTCTTTCAAAGTAAGGATAAGATGATACAGGTTGGGAGTTTCTGCCGTCCACTTTTCAGGGTTACTGACCAAAGTTCCAAAACTGAATCCGACATCTCCTTTTGCAGAAATTACAAGTTCTTTCCTGTGAAGTGATGTTACAACATTTCCTTTATCATCAAACACCTCAGCATCCACAAGCAGGTTTTTCTGCTTTTTGTCAGAATAGTTTTTAAGGCTGACATCTACGGTTAACTGGGCATTTTTGTACTCATCATCAAGATCGGTCTTTACAAAAAAATCACGGATATGTACCTTTGGAGTAGAAAAGAGATAGACATCACGGTAGATGCCGCTTAACCTCCACATATCCTGATCCTCAAGATAACTGCCGTCACTCCAGCGATAAACCTCAACGGCAAGGGTATTCTTTCCCTTCTTCAGGTACGGTGTGAGATTGAACTCCGCTGGTGTCATGCTCCCCTGACTGTATCCAACCTTTTGGCCGTTCACCCAAATATAAAAAGCCGATTTCACCCCGTCGAAATGGATGAATATCTCACGCTTGTCCCAATCAGCAGGAACAGTAAACTCCGTACGGTACGACCCCACAGGATTGTTGTCGTGGGGGATATGTGGCGGATCAACCACTACGAACGGATACTTCACATTCACATAGATAGGAACGCCGTAACCGTACATCTGCCAGTTGCCGGGCACCGGTATCTCGTCCCAGGATGAAACATCGTAAGTTGTCTTGTAAAAATCAACAGGTCTGTCCGCCGGCTTTGGCACCCAGTGAAATTTCCAGTTACCGTTCAGGTACTTAATGAACGGGGAGGCACTCCAATCGGCCTTTTTGGCCTGCTCCACTGTTGCAAAAGGGATTGCAGTGCAGTGCGGCTCTTCCTTGTTTATCCCGAACACCTCGGAATTTTCCCAGTCATTAATCTTGTTTTGCCCAAAGGACAAAAGGCCGGGCATCAGCATCAGTACAAAAATTATGTTTTTCATGGCGAGAAGTTTTGGCCTCACCCCCTTTATTTTAACACTCGTTCTCAATTAAGTTTTCATTTCTTCCCCCTCTCCAAAAGGAGAGAGCTTGTCCCGATGAATATCGGGAGGGAAAGAGGGGGTGAGGAAACCGTATTTTTATTAATTCCAACAAATATTTAAATCCTGTTTCTCTCCCCCTTTGGGGGAGCAGGAGGGCCTGCCTGTCTAACTGCGTAGCCAGATAGAGCTGCACAGTCAGACAGGGGCTGCTACATTTTTTTATCATTCTCATAAACCAGTCCCCATGGCTTACGCACTTTATCCATAATCTCCATAATCCGGACAGATTCGTCAAGCGGCATGTAAGGGGATTCTTTCAGCCCTTCCCTGAGGCATCGCATCACCTCCTCCGCTTCATAGTTAAGGGCATTTCCAATGATGGGTTCTTCCATCACCTCAACGACCTCTTTGTTTTTGTAAAGGTTTGCTTTGGTGGGAACAGCAAACACCTCATCTATCTTTATGAAACCATCGGTACCAAAGATGTATGCATCATTCACTGCTTCAGTCTGTAGAGCGAACATGAGATCGGCAATCTCTCCTTTATCAAACTTCAACAACACTACCCCCTGCTCATCAGAGCCCCACGAGCCGATATGGCTGAACCCGACCACATCCACAGGCGGCTTACGCAACACCATGGATGCAAATGATATCACATACACACCCACATCAAGCAGGGCACCTCCGCCAAGTTCGGGGTTCAACTGCCGGGCTCCGGGTTTAAAGACACCTCTTGCGCACCGTGATGCCTTGACCATCCTCACTTCTCCTATCATGCCTTCATCAACCCACTTCATTACCTTTCTCATCAGGGGTACGTGGCGGGGTATCATCGCTTCCATGAGGAAAACATTCTCTTCTCTTGCAACCCGCACCATCTCACGAGCCTCCTCTGCATTAATGGTCAACGCCTTTTCACACAGCACGGCTTTGCCCTTCCGCATGCACATAACACTGTTCTCTAGGTGGAATGAGTGCGGAGTGCCTATGTAAACCACATCGATATCGGGATCGTTAGCAAGCTCCTCATAACTTGCATAAGCTCTTGGGACATTGTATTTGGCTGCAAATTCATCCGCACTCTCCTGCGTTCTGGAAGCCACGGCAAGAAGTTCGGCATCAGGAAGTATCTCAAGCGCCTTGGCAAACTTGTTCGATATGTGGCCTGTACTGATCATACCCCATTTGATAGCCCCCCTCTTATCCCTGCCTGACCGGTAGGCAGGCCCCCGAAGGGGGGAAGATGATTGGGTGTTTTTTGAGTTATCCATAGTTGTATTTTTATCTTTTTGTTTCCTCACCCCTTTGAAAAAACACTCATAAAGCATTAATTTATCGTTCCTTCCCCTCTCCATTTGGAGAGGGGATTAAGGGGTGAGGAAAATCAATCCGATGTTATAAATTTATTTTCTAATCCCTCATTTAAACGCTTCGAGGTGCAAGCACGCTCGAAGGTTCCGAGCTGACTGCCCTCGCCAAAACCATCCGTGCACTCGCCTGACCGAGACTACAAAGCACTCCGTGCCTTTGTGTCTCTGTGTTCATCCGTGTAATCCGTGGCTAAACACACGGCGTCTCAGTGTTATTCAATTCATTCAAACAGCACATTGGCAGGAACGTACTGCTCTTCCACTCCCGGGCCCCGGTACAGCAGTTCAAGTCCGCGGCCTCCGCCTGCCTGGAAATATTCCAGCCGCACTTTGTGCATTCCTTTGCTTAGGTTCACTTTTCCTTTCTCTTCCATGAACCCATGCAACCCGTCACTGTTAACTATCAACTTGCCATCGATGAAAAGTTTACTTCCGTCATTGGAGTTTAGCGTGAAAGTGTATTCGCCGCCTTTCTCAATGAAAAGGTTTGTTGTCATCACAAGCCCGAAAGCATCCGACAGATCATCGATACCGTCAAGCGAAAAAGTATATGTCTTACCTGTCCTTTCGGCTTTCAGCCGGTTAAAATCCGGAATTCCCCTCCACTTACCCTGATAATATTTATACTTTATCCCGTTTTTATCTTTATCGATAAAAACAATGTTACTTCGGTCTGAACTACTCGGTTTGGCTCCCGGGCTGAATACCCTTGCTTTAACCGTCACACTGTTATCAACAATAAAAGGATATGTGAAGAGCTCTGATGCCTCAACGGGCTCTGTACCGTCAAGAGTGTATCGCACTTCTGCATTCTTTTCATAATTTTTTATGTTCACCTTCACTGTCGAAGGCTTGAACACTGTAGTGTCGGCAGGTTCGATAACGGGCGCTGCAAGCATCGGGCTTTTAAGCATATCCTTAACATCTTTGGAAACAAAAACATACTCGCCTGAAGGCACTTCGTAAACTGCCATGCCATCCCTGACGCCTCTGCTGTCTGCAATGCTCTTGTCAACGCTCACACTCTTTTCCGACTTTGCAGGTATGTAGACCGTTGCTGTGGTATTGGCAGGCACTTCTAGCTGCATCACGATATCGTCACCCGACAGTCTCCAGGTGTTCACTATCTCTCCGTAAACAGAGTTATACCTGACAACCACGGAGTCAAGACGGTTCAGGAAAGCAGGTTTAACGATGATATGCTTAAACCCGGGCTCCTTCTCATCGGGCATTATGCCACCAAGCCCCTGGAAGAACCATGCACAAACGCTCCCGAACATAGGATGACTGTGCGATTCCTTGCCTGTCCATGTTTCCCAGAGTGTAGTTGCACCGCGCAGTA
>JALVJU010000314.1 GCA_027034005.1 Marinilabiliaceae bacterium | reverse complement strand
AGATAAATGCCCTAAAAGAGAGTTTTGAGAACAAAGGCGGCGAGGAGCTTGACATGGACCTTACCCTGCCTGCCACATCTTTCGAACTGGGAGGAAGGCACCCGCTTTCTGTGGTCAGGAATGAGATAATCGACATTTTTTCCCGTCTTGGTTTCACCGTTTCCGAAGGGCCGGAGATAGAGGACGACTGGCATGTTTTCACAGCCCTGAACTTCCCCGAAGAGCACCCTGCTCGTGACATGCAGGATACATTTTTCATTGCCCAGGGGCCTGATGTGCTGCTCAGGACTCACACCTCATCAGTTCAGGTACGTGAGATGGAGAAAACAAAGCCGCCTATCCGTGCAATTTTTCCCGGCCGTGTTTTCCGTAACGAAGCTATCTCGGCACGTGCTCACTGTATCTTCCATCAGGTAGAGGGGCTGTATATCGATGAGAATGTCTCTTTTGCCGACCTGAAACAGACACTGCTATATTTTGCAAAAGAGATGTTCGGACAGGATACCAAGATACGCCTGCGCCCTTCATACTTCCCGTTTACAGAGCCATCGGCGGAGATGGACATCTCATGTTCACTTTGCGGCGGTAAGGGCTGTAATGTGTGTAAATATACCGGCTGGGTAGAGATACTTGGCTGCGGAATGGTGGACCCCAACGTACTTGAAAACAACAACATTGACAACAAAAAATATACAGGTTTTGCTTTTGGGATGGGAATAGAGCGTATCACAATGCTGCGGTATCAGATCAAGGATATCCGTCTTTTCTTTGAGAACGATGTCCGTTTCCTGGAGCAGTTCAGGTCGGTTGATTAGCCCCTTCCTAACCTCCCCCCAAGGGGGAGGGATGCATGTTTTCGGTGTGTTCCTCACCCACGTATAATAAATTGGGAGTGCGACTTTAAGTCGCGTCCCCAATAAAGTGGCTGCTATAAAGGTTTAGGTCATTCGTTCCATAAAAAACATCCGTGCATTGGTGGCTTCTTCGCGCCTCTGCGGTAACCAAATATCCTCTCCGTGCCTTTGCGTCCCCGCCTGCCTGTGCAGTCGGGCAGGCCCGTGTTCATCCCTGATTTCCAACATTCGTGCATTCGTGGCTATCAGTAGTAGATACTCCACTTCTCCATCACCTTCACATTTTCGTAACCGTCGATCAGCCAAAGGCGGTCATTTGGCAGAGGATGTTTGTACACGAGCAGTACGGTAGGTTTTTCCAAAACATCTTTCAGCCTCGCCACTTCATCATCTTTTTTCAGATCGATGAGATATTGTTTCCACACGGTATCCTGTTCGAATTGTGTTTCCCTGGCGAGGTCTATTGAGCCGTCGTACAGTGAAATTATCGATTTGTTCAGGCCGAATGCGATGGATGGTTTACGGGTATTGTAAACAATGATATCCCTGTCGTTAAGGCCTTTTTTTATGATGAAGTCGGTTACGGGCTTAGGGCTGTTCACCTTTAGTTGATTTAAACTCATTATGTGGCCTGCGGCGATAAGCAGGAATGCCGAGACTACAAATGAATTGAAAACCACTTTGGATTGGTAGCTCATCTTTTTTGAGCTGTAGATAAGAATGGATATCAGTATCATAAAAACTCCTGCAACTACAGCCAATCCCGGTATCACAATGTCATATTCGAAAAACTGTGTGGCAGCAAAGCCTGCAAAAACAACAATTGCATAACCAAAGATTATGTTATTTATTGTTTTGCTCATCTTCACTTTCATTATCGGAATGAATTCCGCGATCAGTACAGCGAGAAGTGAATAGAACGGTAAAATGTAAAGTATCCTCTTTGATGATGATATGGAAAAGAAAACAAGAGGAATCAGTATTCCAAATGCAAGGGCTGTTGAGATTGAACGTTTAGTGAATTTGTCCCTGTTCGTTTTTATGAGTATGGGAAGCAGCAACAGCCAAGGCAAGCCAACAATAGGTGCCAGGACGATAAAGTACCAGAACGGTTCGGTCCTGTTAAAAGCATTTTTTGAAAAGCGGTCAACAGTCTGCCTTCCCAGGAAATAATCGATGAACCCGGGGTTTTCTTTTAAAAGCATCAGATACCATGATGAGGCCACAACGAGGAACATCAGCCATGCAAGGATATGATGTATGCTGAAACCGTTCTTTGCCTTTTCTGTGGTGTTGTATGCAATGATAAAAGGTATTGGAACAATGAATATCACCGGGCCTTTGGTGAGAAATCCCATGGCCAGGCTGAATGTGAAGAGATAAAAATACCGCCACTGACCCGTTTTCCGGTACTTCACCCAGCTGTAAATGCTTAGAACGGCAAACATGGTCAGGAATGCATCGGTAGTGAGATTGCGGGAAGATATCAGTACAATGGGAAAACTGAAATAAATCATTGCCGACCAAAGAGCGGTCTTTCTGTTGTTGAACAATTCGAACGAAAGAAGGTAAACGAGCAATATCTGGATAAGAACGGCAAGTTGTAAAAAGAAACGAGCCCCGAACGGGTTTATGGCGAAGATTTTATACCCCAGTGCAGTTACCCAGTAAGTGAACGGCGGTTTGTGGTAGTGATGGACATCGAGCAGGTTCGGGTGAAGATAATCTCCGGAGATGACCATTTCCCGTGCTATTTCAGCATAGCGTGCATCACTGGTCTCCACCACACCGTACGACCCCACATTGATGTACAGGGCGATGGCACTTAAAATGAGGAATGTTACCAGTTTTTTATCCTTCATACTACTTTTGTTTTTTCATCAGTAAAACAATATTGCGAATATAAACTATAAATCCAAACATCTGACCGATAAACAGAACGGGGTCTTTGCGAAAAACAGCGTAGCTGAGTATCATCATCGAGCCGGTAAGGCTGATAAGCCAGAACCCGAGTGGCAGGCTTGATTCCTTTCTTCGTTCGGAGTAGATCCACTGATAGATGAAACGGAACGTGAAGATGATCTGTCCGGCACTTCCCCACAGTAAAAGCCGCAGGGGAATCTCCTTGTTGCGGAACAACAGGTCAATGTCTATCCTGTTGTTGTGGTATGAGTAGAAGATGATGAGAGTAGGGAATATCCAGAAGAACAATCTCAGCACAGACGGCAGTTTTTTCCATGAACCCTGAAGCTGCATGTTACGGATGTAGATAAAATAGGTCATCGATTGCCCGAGCATGATGGCAAAATCATCGCGGAGCCAGCCATAGACAAAGAGCAGGAACGAGGCAAGCAGGCTCAGCTTCCAGAAAAGTTCGGGCGTGAGCACTGTTTTCACCCTCTCCGACTTTATCCACTGTATCAGCAGCCGTGCCGAGAAAAGTATCTGGGCTGTGAAGCCTATCGCATAAACGAAAAAATTGTATGATAACCAATCGTGCATCCGGAGTAAAATGAGGTTCTGTCAGACTTCTAAATGGGTTTCTCTGACTGCGTTTCTATTTTGGCTTTCTCTATCTTGTAGTTGATGTACCTGCTTCGCATCCAGCGGTAGGCAAATGCATCCTGAAGCGGCCTTATGGAGCGGTTAAGCAGATTGAACTTAGACTTTCCGGCAATCCTTTCAAAATGCCTTACCTCTATCTGCTTTATCTCTTCCCCCTGCAGTTTGATGAGGGCGGGAATGAAGCGGTGCATGCCGTCGAAGAAAGGTATCTTTTTGGCAACATCTGTTTTAAGGACTTTAAGCGGGCAGCCAGTATCGATAACGCCGTCGTTTATCAATGCCCGTCTTATGCTGTTTGCTATCAGCGACTGTATCCTCTTGCTGAACGTGTCCTTACGTTTTTTCCTGATACCAATGACTGCTGCATAGTTGTCGATGTGCTCGAGCAGCAGGTCAAAATCGAAAGGGGTGGTCTGAAGGTCGGCATCGATGTAACCGGTAAGTTCGGCAGTGCATGTGTCGATGCCTGCTTTTATGGCTGTGCTAAGGCCGTAATTGCGGTCGAAACTTATGAACTCAAAGTTGTTGTCCGCATCACAGATCTTTTCTATTTTATCCAGACTGCCGTCCGATGAACCATCATCAACAAACAGTACTTTGCTCTTTGTTTTACTTTGGGCAAAGTACTCTTTAAAAGTTTTTTCTATCCTGTCAAGGTTATCCACCTCATTAAAAACAGGAACAATTATTGTCATTTTGTGAGTGCTCATTTTTTCCTGTCTTTTACGGATAGTTTTATGCTGTTTAAATTAAACACGATAAGAATGTTTAAAATTAAGGCACAAAGATACTTAAAAGTCCAATACAAACTTACCAAGTACTCCCCAGCTTGAGACATTGGGATTGTCAAGGTATGTGAGACGTTTCACAAAGTCGATGCGAAGTATCTTGAAGATGTTGGTTATACCAACGCCCACTTCCATGTACGGTTTGTCCTGCAGAGTAAAGGTTGTCTGGTTTCCGTCAAGGTCTGTCGGGA
>JALVJU010000313.1 GCA_027034005.1 Marinilabiliaceae bacterium | reverse complement strand
GGTCCGTAAATCCACCGCTGAACTCCACCTCTTTATCCTCTATTTTTATTGAACGATATGTCCTTTGTCCTTTTGCTTTTATTTCATCAGGGATAGTTTCATAATTGATAGACAGGAACCACCTAACCCTTGCCCTTTTAAATTCAAGATACCCGGCAGCCCTGTCGTGAGTGTGCAGATGGACTATATTCTTTTCCAGGTCACCGAATATCCATGAAAGCATATCGAAGAAGTGGACACCGATATTTGTTGCAATTCCACCCGACTTATTAATGTCTCCTTTCCAGGATGTGTAATACCAATGACCTCTCGATGTAAGGTAGGTCAGATCAACATCATAAATCTTATCCGGGGGGCCGTTCTCAATTGTTCTCTGCAATTCAATTATAGATGGATGAAGACGAAGCTGCAGTATATTGAATATCCTTTTACCACTCTCCTCCTCTATCTTATGAAGATTCTCCATATTCCAGGGATTCAACACAAGTGGCTTTTCACAAATAGCATTCGCCCCTACCCTGAGTGCAAAACGTATATGGGCGTCATGCAGATAATTAGGAGTACAGATACTTACATAGTCCAACTCTGCTCTCTTGTCATGCCTTAATTTCTCTATGTGTCGGTCGAAGCGTTCAAACTCGGTGAAGAAATCAGCTTGCGGAAAAAAGCTGTCCATTATACCAACGCCGTCATACGGGTCGTAAGCTGCTATAAGGTTATTACCTGTCTCTTTTACTGCTTTCAAATGGCGTGGGGCTATATATCCGGCTACGCCTATTATTGCAAAATTTTTCATAGTTTTTTTTTACCGCGAACCTGCCTGTTGGCAGACAGGTTAAACGAATTAACACGAATTTATTTTATTACTAACACAAAAGCACTGAGGGGGCAGTATTCGGTATTCGGTATTCGGTATTCAGTAGTCAGTATTCCACTGATTACCGATTACTGATTACCACTTACCGATTACTGACCACCGTTTACCGTTTTTGAAGTATTCAGTAATCAGTGTTCGGTATTCAGTGTTCAGTAGTCGATGTGTCCGTTATTTCGAGGACGGCAGGACGAAGGTCGTCTGCCGCCAAGCAGGGAATCCCCTGCTTATTCAAGTGGGATTACTTACCGCCCATCAAACATCAACCAACAGCCTACTCCTTTACCTGACCACTTCACAAAATATTTGTCAATATTTCCGAACTTAACAGCTTTTTATAAATCCCCAAGGCACTATCATTCCATCTCTCCATTGGTTGCCTCTGAAAATTATTCTCACAATGACCTTCCGAAAAGTCAGATGTTCCAAATGAGATATCTATTAACCCGTCAAAATGAGTCTTTTCAAAAAATTCTTTTCCTACTCCATTATCAGTAAATGGGAAAGCAAAAGCATTTACCGGTAGCTCAAATTTCTCATTTAACATCTTAAAACTACTCTTTACCTGTATCAACTGATCTTCTATAGCAAGTTCACTAAAAAGGGGATGATCAACACTATGCGACCCTATCATAAATCCCTGATCTATTAAATCCTTTATCTGATCACTATTCAAATATGGTTTTTCTTCGTACATAAACTTCTTAAAATCGAACTTCAACACCTTTGCAACCTGATCTAAAACAATTCTCTGACTGTAATTCAGGCTCAGGATGGCAGTCTTCACATTATTGGAACTCAATTGTTTCACTCCCAATAACAATGCAGCTTCAGTTAAATCTGTTTTATTTGTTATCAAATCAATTCTATCAACAAGCAAACTTGCCTTATCCCGAAAAGCCATTTCTTTATTGTCAATAAAATCACTATTCAAAAAGAAGACAGCAGGGATAGAACGCCTTCTCAATATAGGAGCAATTACATCATAACACTCACTATAACCATCATCAAACGTTAATAAGAATGAATTATCCGGCAATTCGGTATTCTCTTTTATACTTTTTATTACATCACTAAGAGAAACAGGAACAAAATACTTCTGAAAGAAATCCAGATCGGATTCAAATTGCTTCACACTTCTATAAGGTACATGATGAATCACATGAGCCAGCCTCTTATCACTAACTGTATGATAAAGTGGAAGCATCAACTGTTTTCTCTGTATCCTAATTAATGCTGAAAAAGGCAGAAATGATAACACATTCACAAATGATTCATAAATCTTTTCTTTATTGATCATATCTATTGTTATTTTTATTCACCTAACGCTGATTACCATTTTTGAAGTATTCAGTAGTCAGTGTTCGGTATATTTGGTTTCCATTCACGGATCACTGTTTACCAATCACCGATTGCTATTTTAAAGTTTTCAGTTTTCATTCGATTACCGGTTACCAATCTCCGTTCACCGGTTACCAATCATCGGTTTTGAGGTATTCAGTAAATTTGGTTACCGTTTACCGATTACCGCACACCGCTTCTGCCAAATATTGTTTGAAAAATAATACTAATATCTCCCCAGAATGTTCTGTTATGGTAGTAATCAAGATTGATCCTTACTTTATCCGGCCAGACAACTTCATCATTATATTTAACCGGGTCTTCAACTGTTGCCAGCAGCTCCTCTTCGTTAGCATATTTCAGCGAAGCAGGCCCTGTTATCCCCGGACGTAATTCAAGTATCTTCTTCTCCTCTCCCTTCAACCTGTTAAAATACTCCGGCATATCCGGCCTTGGCCCTACAAAACTCATATCACCTGTTAACACATTCCATAACTCAGGTAACTCATCCAATTTATACCTTCTCAGTACCGCCCCCAAAGGAGTGATCCTGCTCTCTCCTTTAACAGAGATAGTATTACCTCCATGACCATCAGTCATTGTCCGGAACTTATATATCGTAAACAGTTTTCCATATCTACCTGAACGTTTTTGAGTAAACAATACTGCCCCCGGCATCTTTATTTTAATAATTAAGGCCGTAATTAGAAGTATAGGCCACAATATTAATAATCCAACTATTGAAGCTAAAATATCAAATATACGTTTTAATAACATATTTTTTCTCCCAACTATTCCATATTTAACAACTCGCTATAGACAGAGTCATACCCTTTCCACTCACCAATGAAACTGGAGTTATGGAAAAGAATAGTTATACCAGTATTATATTTCTTTCCTAATGATATATAATAATGTATTACCTCTTTAGCTTTATCAGCACTGTAATGCTGGCTTTGCAAAAGCATCCCATCCATAATAATCAAAGGGCGTTCTTTTAATCTAAGTATTTTCCTTTTAAGAAAATCAAAAATTTGATATGATTCACCTGTTCCGCACCTGAACCCCTCTTTCTCCTGATACCCTAAGGTACTGTCAATTTCCATATTATTTTCCTCCCAGACAGATAATGTGTGCGGCATATCCATGCGGAGAAAATGCTGTCTGCCTTCTTTTACTTCCTGTTGAATTGCATTCTCAAGTATGTTTTTTTCGTATCTCCACCTCTCAGCATCATCATAAGTGTAATAACCCGGGTGAAACCCAATTATGTGCCCTCTCTTTTTTATTTGTTTCACTAAAGAAGTAAATTTTCTACGTTTAACATACCAACTGGTATCATTCTGTTTACCGCTGTCGGTTGACATAAAATAAAAATGAGACTTTACCCCTAACCTCTCGCTTACTGTCATTAAAAAATCATAAGTATCGAAGGGATCTTTACCTATGATGTATTTTAAACTTTTATATGCTTTGCTCAGACTTTTCCTTTTCAACAAATCTCCTAATACCGTTCTGTATGAGGCCAAAGTCAATGCATCAACATCGTGGGTCAATATAAGCTCAAAACTTCTTTCTTTGCGCTTTCCTTTATACCCAAGGTCAATCAACATGTTCCATAGCATTTCAACATATTCATTCACAACAGGCCTGTTAAGAAATCCATTTTTATAGGCAAGGCTTTCAATTCCCGGAAAGCGGTTATGATTATCTCTGGTTTTAATTACATACTCTTCCCACCTTGTAAGCATAAAGAAGGACGAAGCAAAAATATCTATCCGGCATTCAAGCTTATTATTATAGGTCTTTATTTTATCAGTCCCATAAATAACAGGCAAATCTTTGTCAATAGTATATCTGTTGTTACAGAACCTAATATTTTGCGGAATGGCTTCTTTTTCCAGGTATGATAGGCTTTTAGTGTAGTTACTGAAAAACGCATCTTTAATAATTAGTTCCCTTTCTTCAAAAACAAGTGAATAATCCGACTGCTTATCATTTATCTCAATTTCATACTGCAATCCAAGATAGTCATGCAGCATAACTTTTATTATATACTCCCGTTCAGGCAGGTTATTATTTGGTATTTTAACTTTTAACATTGTTTCAAGTTCTTCTAAATATTTACCAGATAAACCAATAAGTTTGAGATTGCTTACTCGTAAGTCATTGCGATGAACGGCAGTGTAGAAGCAATCTCCTGTTCCTTCTGCAAGAATTGCC
>JALVJU010000312.1 GCA_027034005.1 Marinilabiliaceae bacterium | reverse complement strand
ATCCTTCTAAGGCCGGCAATAGAAAAGAGATAGAAAGACAGTTCGCAAAACATATCGAAAATATGCAGCTGCGTATGTTCCTGCTGAAAAATATTGAGCGAACGGAAGACGGCACATACCGGTGGCGGCTGAACATCAACAGCATCGAGAAGAACATTAAAAGTATCATGGACAGTATCCCGGACCTTGACACTCCCATTCCGGCACCAACACTTTTCCTGAAAGGTGAGCAATCATCCTACATCACCGATAAAGACCTGCCCCTGATAAAAAAGCTGTTCCCAAATTCCAGGGTGGTAACGATCCCCAATGCCGGCCACTGGCTGCATGCCCGCCAGCCAAAGCTGTTCATCAAAGAAGTGATGGGATTTCTTGAAGAATAGTCATCGGATGACTTCGAGTCATCCGATGAGTGCTCAGATCTCTTTACACTCTTTCAACCTTACTCTCATCGATAAGCGGTTCACCTTTGAACCTCAGAAAAAGCTGCGCCGTGGCGAGAACGTCTTTCTCGCAGTAAACTGCAATGCGCTCAATGTCTTTCTCCTCATAAAAGACCCTTGCCACTTCACTGCCGTCAATGTCATCCTTTGGCGAAGGGATACCAAAAATGTTTGTAAGGAGATTAAGTGATGTGTAATGCTTGTAATCACCGAACTTCCACAGTTCGAGCGTATCGATGAAATTCACCTCCCACGGTTTCTTACCTGCAACATTAAGGCTCTCGGGTAGCTTAATGCCGTTTATCAGCATGCGTCTTGCCATGAAAGGAACATCGAACTCCTTGATGTTATGGCCACACAGGAATTTCTGCCTGCTGCGATTAAGCATTGTAGCAAAATCATTCAGCAGAGCTTTTTCATCCTCACCGGCGTAAGATTTCACGCGGAAGGTTTTCTCCCCATCCACCATTCGGATAAAGCCTACGGAGATACAAACTATCTTCCCGAACTCGGCATATATACCTGCACGCTGATACACATCGGCAGGCGACTCATCCTCTTTCCTGAAATACTTTGATTTCTTGTCCCACAACTCCTTAAGCGGCTCATCCACATCTTCAAAACTCTTCTCCCCCGGAACGGTCTCGATGTCGAGAAACAATATATCGTCAATTCTGTACTGCTCAAGCATAACTATCTTTTTTTGTATATTTTTGTCTAACTCAAAGTTAAAATAAAATTAACAGATATGATAAAGCACGTAGTATTATTTAAGTTCAAGGCCTTCGAAAACGAGGATGAAAAACAAAAAAAAGAACAGGAGATCAAAGCAGCCTTGCTGGCACTGAAAGATAAGATAGATGTATTGAAGTCGATAGAAGTTGGCATCAACAGCAACCCCAACGAGGATTTCAACATTGCTCTTACCACCACCTTTGAAAGTTTCGACGACCTCAACACATACGCCAAACATCCCGCCCACCTCGAAGTGGCCGCCCTGATCAAAGAGGTAAATGAAAAAAGGGCTTGTGTTGATTATGTTCTTTAACCCAAAATCTGCAAGAAAAGCATTTCTTCCGGATTCGATGGAAGAAAATAAATGGGCTACAATTTCGTTACACTAACTATAATCCCTGATTTTCTAAATCGGCCTGTCTGACTGCATAGTCAGGTAGAGTCTTACTTTACATCCGCATGTTATTTGAATAAAAAAATTAAACAACTTGTGGATATAAATTTAATGTGATCAGAATAACAAAGAACATGAAATTAGTATTAACAATTTTATCAATAGTGATTGTAATTTTAGTATCATCTTGTAAAAAAGAAGAAGAAAAAGAAGTACCTGCACCAGATATTATTAATCCTACACCACCAATAGTTTATGTTGCCGGCGATGGTAGCGGGAATTATAATTGCGATGGGGAAAGCGACCAGATAGAAATAAATGCAGCATTAGATTATGTTGCCGAACATTCGGAATATACAACTGTATATCTGAAAGGTGCAAATACATTTTGGATTGATGAACCAATTTATATTTCGGGCAACACAACATTAGAAGGTGATGAAAATGCCATTGTAAAACTTGTTGATAATGCAAATTGGCAACAACAATTCAAACCGCTTATAGGTCAAAAAGGGACTATATTAGAAGAGATAATGCCTGACCAAAGTGTTACGACCGGGAATATAACAATCAGGGGGTTTGAACTGAACGGAAATAGAGCAAATCAATCTGAACCATCAGGACACAGTTATTACCGGATGATTCAATTACAAAATTGTTATAATGTTACAATAAACAATATGTATATTCACAATGGACTTGCCGATGGCATAATATTAGAATTTGGAGTAGATACAAACAAGAATGAAAAAATTTATAATATTAATTCTAAATTTTACAACAATCGGATTCACTACGACGGGCATGATGGGATATATGTAGGGCAGGCTACAAATTTTGAAATTTACAACAACGATATCACGAATACAAGAACGGATGCAAGTATAAGAGTTCAAAATTGCAATAATATAAAAATCTATAATAACATTGCAGGACTTGCACCCGACAAGCAAATGGCAGGTTCTGCCGCTGTTCATGTAATGAACCGTGGAGATGTTATTGCTGATGATATAGAAATTTATAATAATTTCTTCTACGGTAATCAAGTTTGGCACGGCATCTGGTTAGAGCAACTAACAGATGGAGGAGCGGGAACGCTAAACTCTCAAACAGGTGTTTATATTCATAATAATGTTATTTCTCAATGCAAATTAGCAGGTATTGGTATTTACGGCTTTAACAAGACACGCATTGAAAATAATCTTATTGAAATAAGTGCCGAAGATGCAGGAATTACTTTTTATCAAGGAGACCCTGTAAACCCTTCTTTATCAGGATTTGCTACCTATGTTAAAAACAATATTATCGTAAGAAATGCTACTTACGGAATTGACAATCAACAACCGTCAATCCATACATTTATTTCAGATTACAACTGTATAAACGGAAATATAATCGGGAATTACAATAATGTAACATCTTCAACCGATATTTACTCAGACCCTTTGCTTGCTTGCGTATATGAGTTACACGATGGTAGATATTATAATGCAACAAGTTATTATATTTTCAGCCCAATCTGGGAAAATGCCGATGGTGAAGAAGATGGTGAAAATCCTATTTGCAAAACTGATTTAGGAGCAAACAAAGTTTGGCAGATTTATCATTTAAAATCAGAAAACGGACGTTGGACCGGAACACAATGGATTAATGATTCTAATACAAGTCCTTGCATTGATGCAGGCGACCCGGCATCAGATTATTCAGATGAACCAACACCAAACGGAAACAGAATAAATATCGGAGCTTTTGGAAATACCACGGAAGCTTCAAAAACAAAATGATAAATATGGATTTTATCCGAAAATGTAGACAAAAACTAAGGCTAATCGAGTAAGTGGCTGACGTTCAATTGACCGCAAGTGTGCACCCATGCTTTATCGGCAGACAGGTATACGGCTATTCTCTAAATCAAAGGAAATAACGTATTAGATTCGTTTTTGAATCTTAATAATAATCGACTTACAGAATTGCCATATTTTATTTTAAACTTTTTTAAAATAGAGTTGTCTTAAAAAGATATTATAAATCAAAAATCTATCTTCATGAAATATTATAACTTTTTTTCTCTTTTGTTTATCGTATTTTTTACGATAAGCTGTACTAAAACACAACCAATAGATGATTTTTCGATCAAAAAACCCATTAAAGGTTTAATAACCATGGGTAGCACTCAAGATTTACGAAATGGGAATTATAATGTCTTGAAAGAAGCAAATGTACATCAAGATATTTATTCTGGTGTGGTCATTAGAGCTACTTGGGGAGCATTGGAACCACAAAGAGGCTTTTTTGACTTCTCTGACATTCAAGAAGAGCTCAATGATATTACAAATTATAATATTTCACATCCGGATTATCCCCTCAAAGCAAAATTAAGGATTTCAGCAACTATTAACACGCCTAATTGGGTACTGAATTTGACAAATGGCCCTGTAACAGTAGAAATAAATTCGTCTATTTCATATCCTATCGCCCTTTTCTGGACGGAGGAATACCGTCTAGCTTGGCAAGAACTTCAAGTGGCTTTGGCCAAAACTTATGATACGAATGCTCTCATACAAGAGGTTTGCATAACTTCTCCGGCGATGGCAACAGACGAACCTTTTGTTACTATTTTCAATGCGGCAACAATTCAAAACTTACAGCGAAAGGGTTTTACAGACAGTGCTTTTAAACAAGCTTTAAAAGGAGTGCTAGATGATTATTCTTGTTGGCAGCACACACTTTTGGACTATAGTTTTAATACTTATAGAAAAATTGATACGGGCGTTCCTATTAATGATATCAATTTCACTACTCATGTTATGAGAATGTTTAAAACTCGATATGGAGAAAGAGCTGTTCTCTCAAATCATGGTTTACAAGAAA
>JALVJU010000311.1 GCA_027034005.1 Marinilabiliaceae bacterium | reverse complement strand
GTAAAACCAAAATTCCATGATCTGGCAGAGAAACTTAACGAACACAATCCTCCCCCTTCAAAAATATCTCTTAAGGTTAAACCGGTATTTATTTCGGATATAGTGCTTCGGGGCAATAAGTATGTGAGTGATAAACTTATTTTGGGCAAACTGGGTATTGAAAAAGGTAAAGAAGCATCAAGACAGCAGATAGAAGACGGAATAAACAGAGTGTACGGAATAAATGCTTTCAAAAAAGTGAGTTATCAGATCGAAAAGATCCCGAACGAGAATAAGTATAACCTTGTTGTTAAAATGACCGAGGAGCAGCCGGCTGCCATTAAGGCATCAGTTCATTACGATAATATATTCTCGGCAGGAATAGTAGTGAATACTACGTTAAGAAACCTTGTGGGAAAATCATCCCGATTGATAGCGGAAGGAGATATATCACAGAGCCCCAAAGTCGATATTAGTTACCTTAAATATCTCGGAAAAAAACAACGTGTAGCAGGATTTATAAAATACAGCTATAATAATCAGCAGGTCCCGCAATACGAAAAAGGGGTTTTGTCTGATATCGGCTCATCCATTTATAATGATTTTAAAGGTGGAATACTTCTGACACATTCATTGAAGAACAGTTTATTTGTAGGGGTTAACTACAGAATAGGAAAAGAAAAACTAAAATTCTGGAATGCTTTTCCGGAAGGAATTAAAAGCATGAATGTTAAACAGTTTCGCACTGATCTGAGTTACAACTTCAACACATTAAACAATAGGAATTATCCAACTGACGGAACGAATATCGCACTTATAGGCAATGTTTTCTTTGACAACAAATACCACATTAATTATGAATCCGGCGTCGATACTGTATATATTGACCTGGGTGAAGGCATAAAGGTTGGTTTAACAGAAGATGAATTTAACGATATCATTGTTGATCCCCAGGTTCCCGGAATCTACACTAAATTACAATTCACTTATAATGAATATTTTAGTATCAGAAAAAATTTTCAACTCATTCCATTTGTTGGCATGGGGATGATGTTGTCAAATATTGATAACGGCATATTTGATTCGTTCGAAATAGGCGGCTATCAAATGGTAAACATTGATGATGTGCAATTTTACGGACTTAACTACGGCGAGATACAGGACGACAACTATTTAATGGGCGGCCTGAACCTGCAAAATGTACTGTTCCGGAACATATACCTGAAATACGGCATAAATTACCTCTTGCACCATGAATATGTTCCCCTTGGCGACCTGAGCAGATTTAACATGAGCAGTGACAAGACATTGTTCGGTTACGGACTGAAAATAACCTACAAAAGCATACTTGGCCCGGTGAGTGTTGGTTTGAGCTCAAACACAAAGGATAATATTTTAAGATGGTATGTTGGAATTGGATATTCTTTTAATTACAAAGATTAACGATAGTTTTTCAGCAAACAAATGGAGCAGGCATATTACCAAAGGATAGCTGACGGTCTGAACATTTCCGGCTGGCAGGTTAAGAATACGATCGAACTTTTTGACGACGGGGCAACCATCCCTTTCATTTCACGGTACAGGAAAGAGGCAACAGGCAGTCTTGATGAGGTAGTTATTGCCAACATCAAAGACAGTTATGACAAACTTAAAGAACTGGATAAACGCAAGGCAACAATTCTCAAGACCATTGACGAACAGGGACTGCTTACCGCAGAACTAAAGGATAAGATAGAAAATACCTGGGATGCCAACGAACTTGAAGACATATACCTGCCTTACAAACCAAAAAGAAAGACACGTGCAGTAAAAGCGAGGGAAGCAGGACTGGAGCCGCTTGCCAAGATTGTGATGAAACAATTCGAACGCGATGTCTATTCGCGGGCATCTGCTTTTCTTAACGAGACAGTGACAACGGAGGATGAAGCCCTGCAGGGAGCAAGGGACATAATTGCCGAATGGATTAACGAGAACGCCGTTGCACGCGATATCGTACGGTCGGTTTTCCAAAGAACAGCAAACATAAAGTCAAAGATTGTAAAAGGCAAGGAGGAAGAGGGACAGAAATACAAAGATTACTTCGAATGGTCAGAGCCGTTGAAAAAGTGCCCTTCGCACCGCTTACTGGCCATGCGCCGCGGGGAGTACGAAGGGATAATGAAGGTAAGCATCTCTGCCGATGACGAGACAGCCATACAAAGACTGGAGAGATACTTTGTAAAAGGAAATACCGAATCTTCAGACCAGGTAGCAATGGCTGTCGCCGATGCCTACAAAAGACTGATGTCTCCTTCGATAGAAACGGAGTTCGCCGCATCATCAAAAGATAAAGCAGATACGGAGGCGATAAGTGTTTTTGCCAAGAACCTGCGTCAGTTGCTCCTATCCCCGCCCCTCGGACAAAAAAGGGTGCTTGCAATCGATCCGGGATACCGTACCGGCTGTAAGGTCGTTTGCCTCGATGCACAGGGAAACCTGCTTCACAACGAAACTATCTACCCCCACCCGCCACAAAACGAGAGAGGCAAAGCAGCCAAAAAGATAGACTCACTCGTGGATGCATATAAAATTGAAGCCATCGCCATTGGCAACGGTACTGCATCGCGCGAAACAGAAGCATTCATCCGCAAAATGAGGTTCAACCGCGACATGCAAGTGTTCGTGGTAAGCGAGGACGGTGCATCTGTTTATTCGGCAAGTAAGGTGGCACGCGAGGAATTCCCCGAATACGATGTTACCGTACGCGGGGCCGTGTCGATAGGCCGCCGCCTGCTCGACCCTCTTGCCGAACTGGTTAAGATAGACCCAAAATCCATTGGTGTGGGGCAGTATCAGCACGATGTGGACCAGAACCGACTGAAAGCATCGCTCGACCAGGTTGTGGAATCGTGCGTGAACCTTGTAGGCGTGAACCTGAACACGGCAAGCAAGCACCTGCTGACATATGTTTCCGGGCTGGGCCCGCAACTGGCACAAAACATTGTGGACTACCGGAAGGAAAACGGCGATTTCAGAAACCGCAACGAGTTGAAAAAAGTTCCCCGCCTCGGAGCAAAAACTTTTGAACAGAGTGCCGGCTTCCTGCGGATAAAGGACGGTACAAACCCGCTCGACAACACAGCTGTACACCCGGAATCGTACGGCATTGTGGAAAAGATGGCCAAAGACCTCAGATGCAGCGTCAGTGAACTGATAGAGAAAGAAGAGCTACGTGACAGGATTGACCTCAACAAATATGTAACTGAAAAAACCGGGCTGCCTACTCTTAACGACATCATGGCAGAACTTGAAAAACCGGGCCTCGACCCTCGCAAGATAATAAAAGTCTTTGAGTTTGCACAGGATGTCCACACTATCGACGACCTGAAACCCGGAATGGAACTTCCGGGCATAGTTACAAACATTACCAATTTCGGGGCTTTTGTGGATGTAGGCGTAAAGCAGGACGGACTGGTGCACATCTCACAAATGGCCGACCGTTTCATCTCCGACCCCAATGATATTGTCCACCTGCACCAGCACGTAAAAGTCAAGGTGCTTGAAGTGGACACCGCCCGGAAGAGAATACAGCTTAGTTTGAAAGTTAAAAGTTGAAAAGTTAGAAAGTGGAAAGTTGAAAAGGAGAAAGGTAACACTTAGTATACGGGTGTACGACAAAATCCACGAACTAAAAAAGGGGGTTAAAACAGTTACAGATCTATCTTCGCTAATTGCTGATCTCAAATCGACAATCGCATATCAAAAAGCTTAGATTAGCGATAGCAGTTTAGCGATTTGAGATAGCAGATTGTTTCTTCGCTAATGGTCAATTACATATCCCCCAAATGTTTGCAGCCCCAACAGGGCAAAACAACCAAAGCCCCGTCCTTCAGGGCGGGGATGGGAAGTGCGAAAGTTTAACGCGGTTGGCGGGATTCTTGACGCGAAGCACTCAAGAATCGTGACAACCGCATCACGCGAGTAGTTGGGGAAACATTTTCATAGTACCCCTCTCCCCGGCTCTTCCGACAAATAGCTGTGAGTCATCCGATGATTTCGAGTCATCGGATGACTGCCGAATAACAAAAACCTTATTTTATCCTAAACCTTAGTAAAAGAAGCTGCTCCAAGAACCAACCTTATTACCTTATCGATCAAAAACAAAGGAGAAGGTATAGTTAGTTTTTTACTTAAAACTTAAAGCTGTAGCTTATCGAGGGCATGAAGGGGAACAGGCTGTATTGATAAAGGTGATTTGTTTTGTCAACACGCTCACCGTTTTCGTCATACCTGTTGTCGTTATGGTTGTAATCATATTCGTAGTAATACGGATTTTGCCTGTTGTACAAGTTGTAAACACTGATGTTCCAGGTCCGTTCGCCCCAACGTTTTTTCTTTGTAAAATTAACCCCAACATCCAACCTGTGATAGTCCCTCATTCTTATCGAGTTTTTACCTCCATAATCATACCCTTCGTATAAACTAA
>JALVJU010000310.1 GCA_027034005.1 Marinilabiliaceae bacterium | reverse complement strand
AGTGGTTTTCACGTCACTTTTATCCTGAACTGAAAGGCGATAAGCTTTACGAGACAATGATAGCCGATGCCATGAAAGTACCTGCCGGCAGTAATGGCGTTACTGTGGACCCGTCTTTTTACCGCGGCAATATGCATAAAGAAGGAGGGGCCATTAAAGGTATTACTCTAAATACCACGCGGGGCGAGATCTACAGGGCCATGCTGGAGAGTTTGTCGTTCAAGCTCAGGGATGCCATGATAACTCTTGAAAAGGCAGGTGGTTTTGAGACTGATAAAATAATAGTTGTGGGCGGCGGTTCGAAGAACAAGTTTTGGAACCAGCTGCGGGCCGATATCTGTAACAAGCCGGTGCAGACGATCGACCAAAAAGAGACGACCGTTCTTGGTGCCGCACTTTTTGCCATGGCAGGAGCAGGGATCTTCAACTCCCCTGATGAAGCAAGAAAAAATATAAACTACAATCCTCAGCTTATCGAGCCGTCGGAAGAGAGTGGGAAGTATAGGTAAAAGAGGCCCCCTCCCGGCCTCCCCCCGAGGGGGAGGGAAAAAATATGCTGATGGTGGGACATAAAAATATTAACTCTTTTACTTGATAATACCTCCGGCAATTTCTTCCCCCTCCCCATGTGGGTAGGGGGATTGAGGGGGTGAGGAATCTCAATCCGATGATGAGGCAACAGGTTTAGTAACTGTCCCGGAGGACGATCTCGTCCATTGATTTTCGTATCTTTTTCCTGTGTTTGTACCCTTTGGGAGTGTAGCCGACCGTGATCAGCAAGGCGACGCTCTTTTCTTTGGGGACATTGAGTATCTCTTTCACCTTTTTCTCGTCGTACCACCCAAGCATGCATGTTCCAAGCCCCTCCTCAGCGGCCTGAAGACAGAAATGTTCGGCAGTGATACCTATATCTATCAGCGGCCACTCTTTGTTTTTTACCCTTGAGCCAAGTTCAGTCAGCTTCTTTGGCTATTCAAGGACTATGGTAACTATAACCGGCACCTTATCGGTAAATGTATTGAAAGAACCAAGCGGGCCCCGTGGCGCTTTCCCAAGCTGCTTTACTTTATCAGGGTCATCGGTGACCACAAATGTCCATGGTCGTGAGTTCGATGCCGAAGGGGCTATGCGGGCCGCCTCCAGGCATCGCAACAGCTTTTCTTTCTCAACCGGTTTGTCCGTGTATTTTCTGTCGCTCTGTCTCTTTTCTGCTAAATCTAAAAAAGTCATTTAACTTGTATGGTTTTTTTAATCTTATTCAAGAATAACAATTCCTGCTTTTTCTATCTGTTCTTTTAGTGATCCTAACTTCTCATTTATTGGTGTGAACCTGGCATTGAGTTCTTTCAGTTCATCATTGGCTATTTTCAGTGTTTGGCGAAGTAACGGTGTGGGGCCGTATGTTGAGTTGCCTGTTCCCATCATCAGTACGCCTATCCTTGAATATAGGGTTGGCGGGTTCTTTTCACCTACTTCTTTCCTGGCTTTCGATCCGTACATTCTCTTTTGAAGTTCCAGCAATCCGGAACGTATCTCATGCAGGTCGCTTTCCGGTTTGCCCGGGGCTTCTGCCGATGCGTTAAGTGCCTGCAGGATATTTTCTGTTTTAATAAGTGCCTTGTTGACCTTTTGGGCAAGGACATTTGCGTCTTTTACTGTTGTTTCTATTTCTTTCCAGAATTTTGCTTTTTCTTCCATGTCGGGCCCTTTGAGTGTGCCTTCCCTTAGCGGTACAACATCGAAAGAAACAGGGCCTGACAGTTGTGTGACCTTACCGTCGGCAACTTTGGAAAGGGTTGCAGTGTATGTGCCGGGAATGACAAGCAGTCCCCGCCTCCTTTGCCCCTGGCCTTTCTTTGTTTTTTTACAGTCATCAAGAACCTGGGGAAAAGCATAACGCAGGTCCCATGCAATGCGGTGGAAACCTTTTTTTGCAGGGCCTGTAATGCGACGTGCCACATCGCCATTGCTGTCTTTGATAGTGATAACAACGGCAGGTTTTTGTTGGTTTATCTCCTTTTCTGCTTCGTCCCATCGCGGAAATGTGACCGGCTTACCTTCTTTCTCAAGTTTTTTTTCTTTTGCCTGGCGAATCTCTTTTAGTGTCTTGCAGTCGTTGGCAAGATAGTAGGTGAACATCTCACCAAACGGTGGATTGGGTGCTTTGTAGAAATTAGCTCCCTGATCCTGCCGGGAGTTTATCCTTGGTATATACCATTTAGCTTCCCGGGCGGCATCGAACAGAGCTTCCTGTTTTAATGCTTCTTCCGATATCTTTCTCAACACAGAGTAGTCATCAAGGATGTAGATGCTCCTGCCAAATGAGGCACAGACCAGATCGTCCTCATCCTTTTGTACTACTACATCGCGGAAAGCAATGGTAGGCAAACCGCCTGTAAGTTTTGTCCATTTTCTGCCGCCATTTACAGTGAAGTACATGCCGAATTCCGTAGCAGCAAACAGCAGTTCAGGTTTTTTATGATCCTGCACTACTCTCCAGACAATGGTGGTGTCAGGCAGGTTTCCCTTTAATGAAGTCCAGCTTTTTCCTTTGTCTGTACTTTTATACAGATATGGTTTCAGGTCTCCGGACTTGTGGTTGTCAAGGGCAACGTAAACAATATTCTCGTCAAAAAGATCTGCTTTGATATCGTTCACGTAAGCAGTGGCAGGCACTCCGTGAATGGTGTTTGCATCTATCTTTGTCCAGTTCTTTCCGCCGTCTTCGGTAACCTGCAGCCTTCCGTCATCGGTCCCTGCATATATCAACCCTTCTTTTAAGGGCGATTCGGCAAGTGCAGTGATAGTGTTGTAGGTTGACATGGCATAAACGTCCCATGGTGAGTCCCAGCTCCAGGTCTTGTCCATGATCGGTAATTCGAGCCGTTCTTGATCTTTTGTCAGGTCGCCGGAGATAGGTTTCCAGCTGTTGCCCCTGTCATCCGAACGCCATACCCGTTGTGAAGCAAAATATATCCTTGTGGGTGAATGGGGGCTGATGAGTATAGGGGCATTCCAGTTGTAACGCTCAAATCCTTCATCCTTGCCGGGCTGTGGTTGAATGAAAAGTATCTCACCTGTTTTAATGTCGATGCGGTTCAGGAAGCCTTCCTGTCCCTGTGAGTAAACTATGTTTGGGTTTCCCGGCTCCACTGCTGGCTGAGAGCCGTCGGCACCCATGGTGATAAACCAGTCACCGTTTGTGATACCGGCTGCATTGTCTGTTTGCGATGGCCCTCCCTGGGTGTTGTTGTCCTGAGTGCCACCGTAGATGTTGTAGAACGGCTTGGTATCATCCACTGCGATAAAATAAAATTGCGTAACAGGAAGGTTGTTCACGAAACGCCAGTTGCGGGCAAGGTCGAAACTCTCATAAATGCCACCATCGCAACCCACAAGCAGATAGTTAGGGTTGTCTTTTCTGAAAGCGAGAGTATGGTTGTCAGAGTGCTTGTCTTTTTCAGGCATCACTTTAAATGTTTTGCCCCCGTCATCGGAAACCTGCATGCGCACATCGGCAAGGTAGATGCGGTCGAATTTATGCGGTGAGGCGTACAGCTCCTGGTAGTAGTGTGGGCCTGTGGCTCTGGATACGGCATTCGACATTTTTGTCCACGATGCACCTCGGTTAGAAGAGCGGTAAACAGCTCCCTTGCGTCGTTCCAGCTCAATGGCGGCATAAAGCACATCGGGTTTTTGCGGCGAAATGGCAAGCCCGATCTTGCCCATTGTTGCTTTTGGCAGTCCGTTGGTAAGTTTCAGCCAGGTGTCGCCGCCGTTCTCAGAGCGGTAAAGCGCTGTTCCGGGGCCGCCTCCCATGTATGCTGCAATGTTACGTCCCCGCTGCCATGTAGCGGCATAAAGCCGATCAGGGTTCCGTGGGTCGATGGCGATATCTGTGACTCCTGTCCATTCATTATCACCAAGGGTTTTCTTCCATGTCTTTCCTCCGTCTGTCGATTTGAAAAGCCCACGGTCACCGCCTTTGCTCCAAAGGGGGCCTTGTGCGGCAACCCAGATAATATTTGGATTTTTGGGGTGGACTATGATTTTTGAGATGTGTTCAGAGTGTTTCAGCCCCATGTTTTTCCATGTCTTGCCGTCATCGGTACTACGGTAAATTCCATCGCCCCAGCCAACATGTCGGCCTCCAACATTCTCACCTGTGCCAACCCATAAAGTGTGATGATTGTTGGGGTCGATAGTAATGCACCCGATGGAGTAAACCGGCTGGCTGTCGAAGATAGGTTTCCATGTGGTTCCGGCATTTTCTGTTTTCCACACTCCTCCTGACCCGATGGCAACATACCAGATATTCGGATTGTCAGGATGAATTACGATGTCAGCTATCCTTCCCGATTTGTAGGCGGGGCCAATGCTTCTTAATTTCAGCCCTGAAAAAGTGGAAGAGGTAAAAATGGTATCCTTTGTCTCTTTTGATGTCTCTTTTTTGTTCTTTGAA
>JALVJU010000309.1:1637-4464 GCA_027034005.1 Marinilabiliaceae bacterium | reverse complement strand
CGTACGGTTGAAGTTGAGTAGCCACGGACCTGCCCGACTGCCACGGTCAGGCGGGTGCACGGATATTTTTTAGTGAAATAGCCACGGATGCACGGATATGTGAATTCTTTTTTAGGAATTCAGACATGTGTGCAATATTTTTTGTAACTTTTTGTGGCTTTGATATTGAACTTTAGTTATGTCTGTGGATTTGATATACAAGGATTTGAGTTATGAGATCATTGGGATTTGTATGGATGTGCACAATAACCTGGGAGCGGGTTTCCTTGAGATAGTTTACAAAGACGCACTGGAATATGAATTTGGAAATGAAAATATTCCGTTTGAGAGGGAAAAGTTGTACAGGGTCAATTACAAAGATATTATCCTTCCGCATAAGTTCTTTGCTGATTTTGTGGTGTTTGACAAGATTATCCTTGAAGTTAAGGCCGTTTCAGGCATTGCAGATGAATTTGTTGCACAGGCATTAAATTACCTCAAAGTTTCTGGCAATAAGCTGGCGTTGATAGTCAATTTTGGAGAAACAAAACTGCATTATAAAAGAGTTGTCTTGTAACTCAAAAGTCAAGCTTTCCAGGCAATCATTATCCGTGTTTACAGGAAGTAACTTAACATAAGTATACGCGGCTTTCAAAAATTCGTGGAATTAAAGAAATAGAATATCCGTGCATCTGTGGCTTTTGTTTTCGTGTCATCACAAAATAAACTATTCGTGCATCCGTGGCTAATATATTTGTGTCATTACAAAATAGACCATCCGTGCATCCGTGGCCTTTCCTTCAAAAATTTTAACCTGTTTTGATGTATTCTTTCCATTGTGATACAGGCAGTTGTTTTTTTGCTTAAATTAGGGACAGAACATTTTAAACGGTACAAACTAAAATTTACAACAATGAAAAATCTTCTTTTTATCTCGATGTTTGCTTTTCTTTTGATATCATGCGGTCAAAGTAATCAGACAAAAAAAACGGCTGAAAAAGCCACGGTGAAACCTGTGCAAAGTGAATGGATACCACTGTTTAACGGCAAAGACCTGAGTAATTGGTTCGTTCGCGGAAAAGCCAATTGGTCGGTTAAGGACGGCATTATGGTTGGTGAAGGGGGAATGGGCCATATCTACTCTAAGGCAACTGCAAAGGATTTTGAAGTTGAAGGGACATTTCGCATAAGCGATAACGGTAACAGTGGACTTTATTTCAGGTGTAACCCGCCAAAGGACAATCCGGACGGATGGCCGCAAGGTTATGAAGCCCAGATAGATAATCATCAGGATGCATACACAGGCTGGTTGTGGTTGCCGGGCAAACCCACAGCAAAAGCAAAAGAACTTATCACAAAAGATAATGAGTGGTTTACCATGAAGGTGAAGATGGTGGGTGATAAAATCCAGATCTGGGTGAACGGTGAGTTGATGACCGAGTATACCGATGACCGTTACAAAGAGGGGCATTTTGCCATTCAGGGACATAATCCTGGCCAGACTATCGAGGTTAAAGAACTTAAGTACAGAAATCTTTAATAGAAAAGTGCGGTATGGACAAGGATGTTAAAGAGGTATTAAAACCATATCTTGAAAAAACGGAAAAGTATCTTAACGAAAAGCTGATCCCATTTTGGGAGGAGCGTGCTGTGGAACCAAAATATGGCGGGTTTCAGACCAATTACGACAAGTATGGCAAGAGGAACGAGATAACCGAAAAATCTTTTCTTTCGCAGGTAAGGAGTATCTTTACCATCTCACATGCCCTCAGGCAGGGTTTTGCCTGGAAGGGAGGAGAGGAGGCAGTTCGTCAGGGGATAGAATTTCTTCAAAAGCATTTTCACGACAAGGAGTACGACGGATACTACTGGATAACGGAAGAGGACGGTACGACCAAGGATACAAATAAAATAATTTACGGGCATTCGTTCCTGATCTATGGTTTCTCCGAGTTTGCACTTCTAACGGGTGACAAGGCAGCACAAGAAGAGGCCGAAAGGGTTTTTGACCTGCTGCAGGAAAAAGTGAGGGATGATGAGCATGGCGGTTACTTTGAGCATTTCGACAGGTTTTTCAATCTTAAAGCTGCCCGAGGAGATGTCAAGGCACATAAATCACTTGATGTGCACATGCACCTGATGGAGGCGTTCACTACACTTTATGAACTTACGGGAAAGGAGAAACACAGGAAGGCCCTTGAGGAGGTGATCGACCTGATCTTTGACAAGATGATCGAGCCGAAAACAGGCACAGGAATCTCCATGTTTACCGATAAGTGGGAACCCATTGCGAATGTGGAGCTTGATACAGTGTGGGGTGCCGACAGGTTCGATGAGGAGGGGAAAGATACTGATATCACATCTTACGGGCACAACATTGAATTTGCATGGCTTTATCTGCATGCACAGGATATACTTGGTATCCAGAGGGAGAAGTCGCTTGACCGTGTAGTTCCGATCTATGAACATACATACAAACATGGTGTTGACTGGAAGTATGGTGGGATCTATGTCGAGGGTGAACGCAACGGAGAGGCAACCGAGCGCACAAAAGAGTTCTGGCAGCAGGCCGAGGCGCTAATCGGCTTTCTGGATGCGTATTCGGTTACGGGTGATAAGAGATATCTTGATGCGTACCTGAATATCCACGACTTCGTGTTCAACAAAGTGATAAACTGGGAGCTGGGAGAGTGGCTGCCCCTGCTGAAAGAGAACGGTGACGTGCTGTGGGACTACATGGGCACGAGCTGGAAAGTCTTTTATCATACGGTGAGGGGAACCTGCCAGATGGTTAACCGGATGAGAAAGCTGATCGGTTAGTCCCCATGTATCCGGCTTTGATAAATCA
>JALVJU010000309.1:0-1537 GCA_027034005.1 Marinilabiliaceae bacterium | reverse complement strand
TTTATCCGTGAGTGGCTGAAGAAACGGGGCGTAGTGTCTGCCGGGGTAACCCGCATGTGGGATTATCACTGGTACAACACAGGAGGCAGGGGAGACCGTTACGGTAAAAAGTATGTTCCTCAGGATAGGCTTGGGATAGTCTTTACCGTTGAGATGGACGATGAGATGGTAGGATGTGCCCCTAAGGCGCCTGTTGTGATGGAGTCGTCGCAACAATACCTGAATGCCGGAAGAATTGCCACACAGCTTGCTATCTTTTTGCGTAACCTTGGCTTTGAGGCCCGTGCCCATATCGACGGTAACTATGAGGTAGTTTGCCCGCTTGTGGCACGCGATGCCGGATTGGGGGAACTGGGGCGAATGGGATTGCTTATGACCCCGCAGCTTGGGCCCAGGGTGAGGATAGCTGTTGTCACCACCAATGCCCCATTGACGGTTGATGACCGGAATTACGACCCTTCGGTGGAGGATTTTTGCAGGAAATGCCTTAAGTGTGCCGATGCTTGTCCCGTGTCGGCCATTTCGAAAAATGACAAAGAGGTTATTGGGGGCATCAGGCGCTGGCAGATAGACCAGGAGAAGTGTTTTACCTATTGGAGTTATGCGGGGACGGATTGCGGCAGTTGCATCAGGGTTTGTCCATACTCTCATCCCGACAACTTTTTTCACAACACCGTACGCTTCCTGATAAAATATTTTCCTAACTTCCGTAAACCGGCTGTGATGCTTGATGACCTGTTTTACGGAAGAAGGCCTGAACCGCATAAAATGCCAAAATGGATTTAACTTTAGAGTGGGAGCGCTACTTGTAGTCGCACTCCCACTTCCACTTATCAAAACAAAAAAATATGTTGCATACAAAAAGATCGGATATTATTCGGGGCGCGACTAAGAGTCGCACTCCGAATGTTTTAAAGAAACTGGTTTTTCTCTTAGCCGTGATCCTTTTTGCAAGTTGTACAAAGCAAAAGGAGCCGGTTGATTATGTCGATCCGTTGATAGGGACATCAAGTTCGCGATGGATGCTGTTTCCTGGTGCAGCCATGCCGTTCGGTATGGTGAAGCTCAGTCCTGACAACACGAATGAGACACAGTACAAGCTGGGTGCGGGCTATGAGTACAAGATCAACAGCATAACCGGTTTCGGGCACATGCACTCATGGATGATAGGCAGTTTTGTAACTATGCCCACCACAGGCGAGCTGAAGGTAAAGCCGGGCACGGTAGAAGACCCGGATTCGGGCTACCGCTCAAGGATAGACAACAGGAATGTGGAGGCATCTCCCGGATACTACTCAAACATTTTGCTCGACTACGACATCAAAGCGGAACTTACGGCCACTACACGCTGCGGTTTTCAGCGATACACATTCCCGAAAACCGGTAACGGCAGGGTGCTTTTCGACCTTCAGGGGACAGAGGAGGAGCCGCCCGTCATCCTTGAGGCGATGATAAAAAAGGTTAGTGATACTGAGATAGAAGGGTATGTCAAACGTGTTGCAGGGGTGTGGAACGAATACACTCTATACTTTTTTGC
>JALVJU010000308.1 GCA_027034005.1 Marinilabiliaceae bacterium | reverse complement strand
GTGATCGACTCTCCGGATATTCCGTTGAACGTATCACGTTCATATCTGCAGAGCGACAGCAACGTTAAAAAGATATCTAACCATATCACCAAAAAAGTTGCCGACCGTCTTGAAGAGATCTTTAAGAAAGACCGTAAGAAGTTTGAGGAGAAGTGGGACGACCTTAAGATTTTCATCGAATATGGTATGCTTACCGATGAGAAATTCTACGACCGTGCTAAGAAATTTGCATTACTGAAGAATGTTGACGGTAAATACTTCACATTCGATGAGTACAAGGACATTATCAAGACAAATCAGACCGATAAGGACAAACAACTGGTTTACCTGTACGCAACCAATGAACTTGACCAGCACAGCTACATCGAAGCTGCCAAGAACAAAGGCTACGACGTACTGCTGATGGACGGACAACTGGATATTCACCTTGTAAACCATCTTGAACAGAAATTCGATGGTTCAAGGTTCGTACGTGTGGACAGTGATATCGTTGAGAAGCTTATCCCGAAAGATGAAAAACTTGAGCTTAAGCTTAACGAGCAACAAAAAGAGTATCTTACAACGATATTCCAGTCTCAACTGCCGAACCAGGACAAAGCCAGCTTCCTGGTGACTTTTGAGGCATTATCGGAAAATGATGTTCCTGTGATGATAACACAACAAGAGTTCATGCGAAGGATGAAAGACATGAACGAGCTTGGTGGCGGAGGCGGAATGATGTTTTACGGCGACCTGCCCGACAGCTACAACCTTGTTGTGAACGGCAACCACAGCCTGATACAGCGTATTGTTGAAGATGAAGAGAAAGAAGTCGGCGAAAAGGTATCGTCACTGAGGAGCAAACTGGAAAGCCTTGAAAGCAAAAAGCAAGAGCTTGAAAAAGCCAAAGAGGGTAAAAAAGAAGAAGATATCCCCCAGGCTGAAAAGGATGAGCTGGAAGATCTGAATAAAAAAATAACAGAGCTGAAAGAGAAAAAAGATGCAGAGCTGAAAGAGTTTGCATCAAAGAACAAGCTCGTATCACAACTCATCGACCTTGCCCTTCTGTCAAACAATATGCTTAAGGGCAAAGCATTAACCAATTTTGTAAAACGAAGTATCGAGTTGATATAAAAAATCCAACATATCTTTCCAACAAGGCCTTGCATCATGCAGGGCCTTTTTTATTTTCATATTCGGTTAATCTGTAGTATTTTTGTGAAACAAAGTAAAACCGGAATTTATGAACATATTGATAATTAACGGCCCCAACCTTAACCTTCTCGGGACAAGAGAAAAAAACATCTACGGAGATACTTCCTTCGATGATTATTTCAATTCCTTAAAAAAAGAGTTCGACGATGACACGTTGATCTATTTCCAGTCGAACAGTGAAGGGGATATTGTTTCCAAAATTCAGGAAAACGGTTTTGGCAAGGTTGACGGGATTGTCCTGAATGCCGGTGCATACACACACACTTCGCTTGCCATTGCTGATGCCATAGCAGCAGTTAATGTTCCCGTTATCGAGGTACATATCAGCAATATTTTCAAAAGGGAATCCGTTCGCCACAACTCTTTTATTGCTCCTGTGTGCGCAGGTTCAATTTCCGGTTTCGGACTTGATTCATACAGATTAGCAATCCTGGCATTAAAAAAGTAAAATAATTTTTCTAAAATATGAAAGCAAAAAAATTCACAAAGATCGTAGCCACTATTTCTGACCAAAGATGCGAGATTGACTTTATCAAGTCATTGTACGATGCAGGAATGAATGTGGTCAGGATCAATACCGCCCACCTTGATTTCGAAGGTGCTACAAACATCATCAACAACGCAAAGAAAGTATCAAACAAGATCGCTTTTCTACTTGACACCAAAGGACCGGAGATTCGCACCACAAAATGTGACGGCATCATAAACCTCAAGATGGGAAACACCATACTTGTTAAGGGAGATCCTGAAGGTAAAACCACCGAAGAGTGTATCTGCGTTTCATATCCCAATTTTTTTAACGACATGAAAGTGGGTACTCAGATTCTCATTGATGATGGTGAGATAGAGCTTGACGTGATAGACAAAAAAGATGATGCCTTGGTCTGCGAGGTCAAGAACGACGGAGAGCTTGGAAGCAAAAAAAGTGTGAACGTTCCCGGAGTCAGGATCAACCTGCCGGCTGTAACCGACCGCGACAAATCATTTATAAAATTTGCAGCAGAAAAAGACATTGATTTCATTGCTCACTCATTCGTCCGCAACAAACACGACATACTTGAAGTACAGGCAGAACTTGACAAATACAACAGTTCGGTAAAAATAATTGCCAAGATTGAGAACCAGGAAGGAGTCGAGAACATCGAAGAGATACTTGAACACGCTTACGGTGTTATGGTTGCCCGGGGAGATATGGGCATCGAGATAGCCCAGGAAAAAATACCTGGCATACAGAGGCAACTTATCCGCAGGTGTGTTGAGGCCAAAAAGCCTGTCATCGTTGCCACACAGATGCTGCAATCGATGATAAAGCACCCGAGGCCTACAAGGGCCGAAGTTACCGATGTTGCAAATGCTATCTACTACCGTACCGATGCTGTGATGCTGAGCGGTGAAACAGCCTACGGAGTCTACCCCGTAGAGGCAGTGACCACCATGTCGAAAATCGCTCACGAAGTAGAGAAAGCAAAAGACAACAGGAATGACATCCCGCCAAAGATCGAGCGTAACAACATTGCAGCTTACCTGGCCGAGACTGCCGTTAATGCCGTAAAAGAGCTTGACATAAAAGTTATCCTCACCGACAGTCTGACAGGACGTACGGCACGTTACCTTGCAGCATTCAGGGGAAGATGTCCCATATTCGCACTTTGTTACAATGAGCGCGTCACACGCGAACTTGCCCTTTCGTACGGGGTGTTCACCATGACAATGGAGGAAGGAAGGGATAAACGCGAGATACTCGAAAGATCGATCTCAAAACTTAAGAACAAGAATATTATCGGAAATAACGATCAGATAATCTATCTCGGTGGAAGCTTCGGCATTGGCGAAGGAACGACCTATCTGGAGATAACTACAGTGAACAATCTTCTGATGAAGATCAAAAGAGAACCTATCTATTAATTTCCAAACCTCCTGACTTATCGTAAACTCAATATGTTGCATTTTGACAAATTGTTTTCGGAAATGTCCTCTTCCTTGTGCTGAATTTCCTCACCCCCTCACTCCCCCTCTCCACGTGGAGAGGGGGAAGGGTCACAATTTCAATTGTTTACGAAATGTTCTTCAAGGGGGTGAGGAATAAAAAGAAAGAGGACGGTAAATGATTTTAACTCTAGATGCAACTATTGTTTTTTACGATACTAAAAGCATCAATCACTTGTTTATTCGCACTTTAATAAAATCAAGTCAGGAGTTCTGAATCTCACTTGTCAGATATTAACAAAAAGGGCTCCGCAAATGCGAAGCCCTTTTTATTTTTTAGCCCTGTAAAATATTTTTATTCCTTAAGCCTCCCCGGCTGTCTGCGGCCTGTACCTTTATTACCGGTCAGGTCATCACCGAGGTCTTCCCTCGCCTCCTGAACTATCTTCATGATATCAGTCACAACATCAGGATTCATCTCCTTAACATCGTAATGCTCACCCGGATCCCTCCTCAGGTCGTACAAAGCCAGTCCGGTGCTGTCATGTGCATAAGGGCCGGGGAATCCGTCCTTACCCGGTAACACACCTTCGTATGAACGATACTTATGGGGCAAAACCAGTTTCCAGTGATCTTTACGGACCCCTTCCAGGTTATTGCGGCCGTAGTAGTAGTAAAAATGATCACGAGGATTGGCGCCCTTTTCACCTTTCCACAGAGATAAAATACTGACACCATCAATTTTATGATCAGGTAGTTTTGCACCTGTTATCTCTGCAAGCGTAGGCAGGATATCGATAGTGGAAGAGAGCTTGTTGCATATCACTCCTTCAGGAACAACGCCCGGCCATCTCACTATGCACGGCTCACGCTGACCGCCCTCCCAGCTTGTTCCTTTACCCTCACGCAGTCCTCCTGTTGATCCCGCATGATTGCCGAAATTCAGCCACGGGCCGTTATCACTGGTAAATATCACGATAGTATTGTCTTCAAGGCCGTTCTCTTTTAGTGCCTTCAGCACCTCTCCTACCGACCAGTCGATCTCCATCATCACATCGCCGAAAAGCCCCTGCTTGCTCTTGCCCTTGAATTTATCAGAAACGCCAAGAGGCACATGTACCATTGAATGTGCCAGATAGTAGAAAAATGGCTTATCCTTGTGCCTTTTAATAAAATCGACAGCCCGTTCGGTGTACAAAGTTGTCAGACTTCCCTGATCGGCCAGTGTCTCTATCGCTTTCACTTTTTTATTACCATCGATAAGAGGCAACGGCGGGTATTTTGCCTTCCATGACTTTGACGATTTATCTGTAAAAGGAGTGCCGTCAAAATCGACAGGCCACATAT
>JALVJU010000307.1 GCA_027034005.1 Marinilabiliaceae bacterium | reverse complement strand
GATCAGTTCAAACCTTCGCAATGGAATGGGAGAGAATAGTTCTGAACCATCGGAAAATGTGAAAAATGTTCCTTTCTTCACCGACCGAGCTTCAATGATGTCATGTATGGAAACATCCCTTGTGTCTATCATCCCTTTCACTATCAGTCTTTCAATATCTCTGCCGGGGCTGATGTTATCCATAAGTACACCGATCTTTACTGCATAGAATTTATCCTCAAGTTCAGCTAATACATCATCTAAAGCAACGATAAGGTCAATGGCATCAAAAGGTTTGAAAACAAAATCCACAAATGAGAACTTAAGGGATTCGATGACATGCTCTGACTGTGAGGAGATAAAAACGATCCTGATATTTTTCTCTTTAGACACGGACAATAGCTTTGGGATATGCTTGTCCGCAGTATCAAGATCAAGGATCAAGATCCGGGGAGGGTTTTTCTCTAACAATGTTATGGCAGATTCTGCATTGTTGGCCACTCCGGAAAAAACAATTTCTGAAAAATTCGACTCCACTACCTCTTTGATCACTTTTTTGTAAAAATCGTTGGCTTCAATTAGCAACAGGTTGATCTTGTTCATTACAGAATTTATTTTTTTTCTTCCTTAATTATTATAGGCAGAACGAACTTCACAAGGGTGCCTCTTTCAAATGAATTCAGTCTTTTCTTATCAACGATCTTAAATTCGGTACGTTTTTTTGCATCTTTTTCCAGTATCTCAAGCCTCTCTTTTGTGATGTCTATTGCCATCGATTTATGCTTCTTGCTTTTGAACACCATCATTTTATCAATCCCCTGCCCGTTATCATCAATTTCGATTATGAGGGATTGATCTTCTTTTTTAAACCTGACATTAAGTATGCAGCCATCCTGTTTAAGTTTAAACCCGTGTTCTATGGCATTTTCAAGGAAAGGTTGTGTTAGCATAGGTGGTACCATCACCTTGTCAAGGTCGAGGCTTTCATCAACCTCGATATTGAAGCGGAATGGATAGGTAAACCTTAGCTGCTGCAGTTGAAGATAGTACCTGATAACATCGATCTCATCACGCAGTTTTATGTAATCAAAGTTGCTGCTGCGTAAAACCTGACGCATTAGTTTTGCAAAATCCGAAAGGAAACGGGAAGCTTTTTCCTTGTCGTTCTCCATTATGAACACCTGGATGGCACTAAGTGCATTGAATATAAAATGCGGGTTCATTTGCGTTCTGAGAAGTTGCTGCTGGTGTTTTAGTGTTTTATACCTGATGCTGAGCCGGTACTGGAAAATGATCAGGACAATTGAAAATGAAAGTATCAGTGTCAGAAGAATTACCGTGATGATCAATGTTCTCTGTTGCTTTATCTTTGCTGTTTGTATCTCTTTTTCCTGCGACAACGACATGATCTTTTTATTCTGCCTGTCTGATTCCAGTATCGTCTCGAGGGTTGATATGTAATTTATTGACTTTTCGTTTATGAGGCTGTCTTTATATATGTCACTAAGTTTTTGTAGAGAGAGAGCCTGTTTATAGTTTTGTTTCAGTTCATTTAATTTTGACAGCAAACGAAACGCCTCTTTCATCTGATATACAGAGCCTATTTGTCTGGCAATTCCCAGTCCTTTGTTCAGATGCTGTTCGGCGTTGTTGTAATCCCCGGCTTTCATGTATGTCTCGCCGAGAGTTATGTAACTCACTGAAATATGAAGACGGTCTCCTCTCTCCTTGTTTATTATCAAAGCTTTTTTAAGGTAATCCAGAGCCATATCGATATGGCCTTTGGCAATGTATGCATTCCCGATACTGTTGTAACAGATAGATTCCCCGAAGTGGTTCTCTTTTATCGCCCTGTTCTTATCAAGCGAAATAAAAAAGTAGTGCAGTGCTGAATCCGGTTGGTTCATTCCCAGGAAGGCTTCCCCAATATTGTTGTTGTTGATGGCCTGCCCCAAAAGGTTATTTTCATGAATAGAAATACTCAATGATCTTCTGAAATATTCGATAGCAGCGTGATACCTTTTCAGTCCTAGATTGATATTTCCTATCCCGTTCAATGCAGATTCTATGTTAAAGGAATCCTGCAGGGCCTCTGCCAGCCTCAGCGCTTCAAAATGATAATCCAGTGCAACAGGGTTCTGGTCCATTCTTCTGTAAACCACTGCAAGCTGATTGTAATATTTTGTCAGAAGATCGTCCCTGTTCAATTTTTTTGCGATCTCAATGGCCTTTTTAAAATACCCTATGGCATCCTTGTAGTATGATTTGTTACGGTACCTTCTTCCCAGCATATTGTATATTTCTGCCAGCTGAATCTCGGCACCATTCTTCTTTGCTATCTGTATCGCTTCCTGCAATGACTCATCAAGTACCGGTATATCCTGATGGTGGCGGTAGTATGCATCCCTGGATTTTTTTATAAGATTGGCAACTATCACGGAATCGGTATTCCCCCCATTAACAGGCGCTGCTTCGTTCCGGTTGTTTTCCTGAACGGAACAGGCATAAAGAAGAATGAAAATTAATGGATAAAAGGATCTCAAAACCATATCATGGATAATATTGACACCAATATACTAATAATATTACAATCGTGCTGCCAGACAACAACTTAAAGATATCAACATGATATTAACATTTATATTAGGATGTTGTTCTGAACTTTTGATGTTGACAAAATGTCAAATCGAGTGGGGGATTTATTAATGGCAAGATTTTTGATCGAGGAATACCAAAAAAAGAAGCTATGTTTTCATTACCATTATTAGTGATTTTTATAGGATTTGCCGTGCTGAGCATGGTGGTCAGCGGGCGCCTGAAAAGTAAGTTTGCAACTTATTCGAAGATACCTGTCACCGGCGGCCTAACAGGTCGTGAGATAGCGGAAAGAATGTTGCGCGACAATGGCATTTACAATGTTACTGTGCAGTCGGTGCCGGGTCAGCTGACTGACCATTACAATCCGGCAAACATGACGATCAATCTTAGTCCGGATGTTTATAACGGACGCAGCGTAGCATCAGCGGCGGTGGCTGCCCACGAAACAGGCCATGCAGTGCAACATGCGCACAGCTATTCAATGTTACAGCTGCGAACAGCTCTTGTGCCGTTGCAGAATGTCAGTGCCAAGATCATAAACTTTGTTTTTATTGCAATGTTTTTCGGAGCATTCATGTTTCAGGGGATATTCTCTTATGACCTTGCCCTTGAAATAATTATCGCATGTTATGCCGTGTTCACTCTTTTTGCTTTCATAACTCTTCCCGTGGAGATTGATGCAAGCCGAAGAGCTTTGGCATGGCTGAACACAAGCGGAATTACTTACGGGGAAACACACGAAAAAGCCAAAGATGCACTGAAATGGGCAGCCTACACTTATGTGGTTGCAGCACTTGCTTCACTTGCAACACTGCTTTACTACATAATGATCTTTGTTGGAAGACGGGATTAAGACCGGAACAGATCTAACAGGGAGAGAAAATTACGGATGGTCATTCAACGGCCATCCGTTTTTTTACATTGTCAGTTCATGGAAAACGGCCTCAAGGTCTTTCTCTTCCCGTGAAAGTTCAAGCAGTATCAGGTCATTCTCAACTGCAAACCTGAAAATTTCCGGCCGGATATCATTTTCAGATGTTGAAGAGATCACTATTTTATTCCCCGAACTTTCAATATTGGAAATGCCTTCTATTTCTTTAAGCCTGTCAATGTTCGGCAGCTTGTTAAATTCAACAGTGATGACAGTTCCTGAACCCGAAGTCAGTGAGGTTAATCCGGAGGCTGCCTCATCGGCAACTATTTTTCCCCGGTTAATGATGATAACCCTTTCACAGATGGCTTCCACCTCCTGCATGATATGAGTTGACAGCATTATAGTCTTGTCTTTGCCGATCTCTGTTATCAGGTTACGAACTTCGAGTATCTGGTTGGGATCAAGGCCGGTTGTCGGTTCATCAAGTATCAACACTTCCGGATCCGGGATAAGTGCTTGTGCCAGGCCTACACGCTGTCTGTACCCTTTCGATAAGGCTCCTATCTTTTTATGTGCCTCCGGGTTAAGTCCTGTTATCCCGATTATCTCTTCGGTTCTCTCTTTTATGTTTTTCAGTTTATAGATACCTCCTACCATATCCAGATACTCCCTGACGTACATGTCAAGATACAGGGGATTGTGTTCCGGAAGGTAACCGATCTTTTTCCTGAGTTCCAGGGAATGCTCCTTCACAGGGATGTTGCATACCTCAACGCTTCCAGAGCTTGGTGTGAGATAACCGGTGATTATCTTCATCATGGTTGATTTCCCTGCCCCGTTAGGTCCCAGAAAACCAACTATCTCACCTGAGTTGATAGAAAAAGAGACCTCATCGAGGGCTTTTTGCTTCCCGAATAACCGTGTTACATTTTTTACTGTTACTGACATGGTAGAGTTTTTTGCTTGAAGCGTAAAGGTATAATTTTTTGAAATGTGATTAACAATGAAAATTTCCATGTTAGTTTATTAACATGGACAGGTTGT
>JALVJU010000306.1 GCA_027034005.1 Marinilabiliaceae bacterium | reverse complement strand
GTAACAACAACGATGGATTCAGATACCGGTCTTGCCCGTACTCTGCCTCCAATGGTTCCGAAAGACGAGCCACCACCACCACCGATTAAAGAGAGGAACGTTTTTGCTGTTCTTATCAACAGTCAGAACCAGTTACTGGTGGAGGGTGAGCCTTTGGATATCACTCAATTGAAAGATAAGGCAAAAGAGTTTATCGAAAATCCACAGAGAAAAGCTAATTTGCCTGAATTCAAAGAGGTTGAGGTTCCCGGATTCGGAGTTATTGAGGTTTCAAAAGGTGTGATCTCATTGCAGACTGACCGGGGAACAGAATATCAGGTCTATCTGATGGTTCAGAACGAACTGGCTCGTGCATACAATGAGCTCAGGGACGAGTTTGCACGCAAGAAGTTCGGTAAACCCTTTAAGGATTTGGAAGAGGATCAACAAAATACTATACGGAAGAAGATCTATCCTCAAAGGATATCAGAAGCAGAACCTAAAAACGTAGGAGGAAACTAATATGGCAAAGTTTAAAAAGAAAAAAGCCGGCGGACCGCAGGCTATAAACACCGCTTCTTTGCCTGACATCGTTTTCATGCTGTTGTTCTTCTTCATGGTATCAACAACAATGAAAGAGGTTGACCTGAAAGTGATAGTGAGACCGGCTCAGGCTACAGAGCTGACTAAACTTGAACATAAGGAACTTGTTACATTTATATATGTTGGAGTTCCATCCAGGTCATTCCAGTCATTATATGGTACAGAGCCTCGGATACAGTTGAATGATCAGTTCGCTACTGTTGAAGATATACAGAGTTACATTGCTCAGGCACGAGACAATATGCGTGAGAGTGATCAGGCAAAAATGATCGTATCTATTAAAGCTGACAAGGAATGCCCAATGGGTATCATAACTGATATCAAGCAGGCATTGCGTAAGGCAGCAGCACTTAAAATAAATTATTCAGCCAATCAAAAATCTGAATAATAAACAATAAAAATGAAATAAAAAAGGGATGCAGATCGCATCCCTTTTTTATTTCATTTAGGTTCTTAAACTGCTCCCTGGGCGATCATTGCATCGGCAACTTTTACAAATCCGCCAATGTTGGCTCCGTCCATGTAGTTTACAAATCCATCCTCTTTTGAGCCGTACTTGATGCATGTAGAGTGAATCTCTTTCATGATATGATGTAGTTTGTTATCTACTTCTTCACGGCTCCATGAAAGTCTCATGCTGTTTTGTGTCATTTCCAGGCCTGATACCGCTACACCTCCTGCATTTGCAGCTTTGCCCGGACCGTAAAGCAGTTTGTGTTCAAGGAATACTTCTATTGCCTCAGGTGTTGAAGGCATATTGGCTCCTTCTGATACGCATATGCAACCGTTGTTCACTAATGTTTTTGCTTCGTCGTCGCTTATCTCATTTTGTGTTGCGCTTGGCAAAGCGATGTCACCTTTTTCACCCCATGGACGTGCACCATCAACATATTTCACACCGTATTTCTCTGCATACTCTCTAATACGTCCGCGTTTAATGTTCTTCAACTCCATTACCCAGGCAAGTTTTTCTTCATCTATTCCGTCCGGATCATAGATGTATCCTGAAGAATCGGAAAGGGTAACCACTTTACCGCCCAGTTGTGTGACTTTTTCAACTGTGTATTGTGCTACATTGCCGGAACCTGAAACAAGGACAGTTTTGCCTTCAAAACTTTCACCTCTTGTTTTTAGCATTTCATTGGCAAAATATACGTTTCCGTAACCGGTTGCTTCAGGGCGTATCAGACTACCTCCCCAGTTTATGCCTTTGCCTGTAAGAACTCCGGTGAACTCATTGGCAAGTCTTTTGTATTGTCCGAAAAGGAAACCGATCTCACGACCGCCTACTCCTATGTCACCTGCCGGTACATCGGTATTGGGGCCTATGTGGCGGTAAAGCTCAGTCATGAAACTCTGGCAGAACCTCATTACCTCATTGTCCGATTTGCCTTTTGGGTCAAAATCACTTCCTCCTTTTCCTCCTCCCATGGGAAGAGTGGTAAGGCTGTTTTTGAAGACTTGCTCAAAAGCAAGGAATTTAAGTATCCCCAGGTTCACAGTAGGGTGAAGCCTTAAGCCGCCCTTGTATGGCCCGATGGCAGAGTTCATCTCAATACGGAATCCGCGGTTAACTCGCATATTGCCTTGATCGTCGAGCCATGGCACGCGAAACATGATCACGCGTTCAGGTTCAACTATCCTTTCCAGTATAGCTGATTTTTGATATTTTGGGTTTTCATTAAGAAAATCGGCTAACGACAGAATAACCTCATGCACTGCCTGGTGAAATTCCGGTTCAGCCTGATTCTTGGCTTTTAGGTCAGCCATGAAAGAATCAACATTAATGAATGGTGAGTGTGTCATAATTTTGATTTTTAGGTGTTTGAAATAAGTTTAACAGAATTAAGGTAGAAATATTCTTTTTTAAAATCCATGACTTTTTTTAGGTTTTTCAACATGGTTAAAAACTGTAAGTTGATTTGCCTGAATTTGCTCTTAGCTTAAATTGCAAACGGATAAAATTGTTTTAATTTATAAGCAGTAGTGAGTAATAATTTTAAAAAAAGTGAAATTTATTCTGCAACCTTACTTGAAATCAACGATGTTGTGTTGATTTTTTTGAATTCAGATCCGATAAGGGAGAGGAAAAGAGACGAGGAGATTAAAAAACGGCATGGGGCTTCATTGAACTTCAACTCTCAGATCTTTTGTTGAAAAACTGTTTTTGAAGATAACTATGCCGTAAACAGGCTTTCCTGCGGGCAGTGCCTTGCTGCTTATGTCCATGCTTTTCAGGTCTGCTCTCATCTCTGCATTCGACATTTTGCGATTTTGATTATCCTGACTGACGATCTCCTGTGTTATGGTCCCGGAATATTCCGGATAGAGTTCAAATCCATCAGGACCGACTGGAGGATCAGGCAATACTGCTTCTTCCATCAGCATGAAAGGGATTCCCACAAAAGGAGCAGCAGTTGTCCTTGTACGTGCTTTTTTGGCCACCCAGGCAGGATTAAGGGGGATCAGGCGTTTGTTACCGCAGAAAAACCTCAATTGAAATCCTTTACGGAACTTTCCTGATCTGTTGACAATTTTAACTCCGGTGAAAGAACAGTCATGTCTTTTGGCCCATCTGTAAAGTTTCCTGTTTTGTGAGGGATCGAGGACATCTTTGAAGAAAAATATATCGATGCTGTCTTTTGTATTGGAATAAAAGTATACAGGTTCGGCAAACAGAACGGGGGCAATATTCCTGTACTTTGTAGCACATGAATGCAAAATGGTAACAAGGATCAGTATCAGAATACTTCTGGGTACGGTCATAATGCAATGGTTAGGTATTGCTATGACACATTAACTGACACCTTCACGTATCCTTGTTTTTCAAAATATTTATGTGATGTGAAGAAATGTTTAAGGTATTTGTGCCTGATCATGTTTCTTCGGTTCTACTAGATTTGTTGTGGGTTTTCTGTCCCCCCAATGATCGCGTGATGCGGTTGTCACGATTTTTGAATGCTTCGCGTCAAAGATCCCGCCAACCACGTTAAATTTTCTTACTTCCCATCCCCGCCCTAAAGGACGGGGCTACGGTTGTTTCGCCCTGTTGGGGCTGCAAACTTTTGGGGGATATGCGATTGATCATTAGCGAAGAAAAATCTGTAACTGTTTTAGCCCTTTTTTATTTCGTGGATTTTGATGTACATCCTTTTAATATCATAAATTTGAAAACCCACAGAAAACTCAGTAGAACCGTTTCTTTGAAATTCCGGGGATCAGGGCAGGAGTATGTTTTTTATATTCTGAGAAATCTGCTCTTCGTTGCATCATGTGCTTGTCCATCAGCGGAACGCTTACCATGAAAAACAACAATGTCATAACCACAGGCTCGAAAATTGTCCACCAGTAAGCGGGTGCTGCTGCGATGACGAACAGGTACATCCCCCACCAGAAAAGCACTTGTCCCGAATAATTAGGATGACGGACCAGTTTCCATAATCCTTGTTGCAATGTTTTTCCTTGACTATCGCCTGATACCTGAAATTTTTGCAATTGCCGGTCTGCAATCATTTCAATTAGTATTGCAGAAAAGGTCACGATAAAAGCTAACAGGTCAATTATGTTTACCGGGCTGCTGCTTTGCATAATGGCAAAATAAACCGGGATACAGGCAAGAAAAACTATAATAGTAGGGAACAGGTGAGTTCCCAAAAAACTAACAACCCAAAAGTACCTGCCTGTTTTTTCTTATGTCTTCATAGCGCCAGTCCTCATGCCTAAAGCCCTGCCAACGCCTTAAAAAATTAAGGGGAAGGGTGATGCTCCAAAAAAGTACCAGGAAAAGGATCATGGCATTACGATAAGAAAGCGGGTTGCTGCCTGACTCTGTCATCCAAAAAATAACAATGACAGGCGGTGCAGCCCTTCAGTAGGGATCGTACGCGCTGGAGTTGTTGAATATAATACTAAAAA
>JALVJU010000305.1 GCA_027034005.1 Marinilabiliaceae bacterium | reverse complement strand
TGTCGAAGAGCGGACTGCCGATAACAAAGTAATCAAGTCCCGGAGTTACCTGATAGATGCCCATGGTGCTCAGCACGTACCATGCCGACATCTGCCCGCAGTCCTCGTTACCATCGATGCCGCCCTGTGAGTTACCATAAAGCTCCGACATGATCCTGCGCACCATCTTTTGCGTTTTCCATGGTGTGCCTGCAAAATCGTACAGATAAGCAATGCTGTGGCTCGGCTCGTTTCCGTGGGCATACTGCCCGATAAGCCCCGTCACGTCCCTCACGTTGATCTTAGAAAAGTCTGTTTCTGTGGTGAAACATTTATCCAGCCACTTCTCAAACACCTTATCGCCTCCCATAAGATCGATGAGGCCATCCATGTGATGGGGAACAAAAGTGGAGTACTGGTAAGCATTGGCCTCGGTGTAGTGGTTAACAGTCTCCATTGGGTCGAAGTGTCCTACCCACTTGAAGTTACTCCTGCGGCCAACCATGAAGTTATATTTTTTGTTGAAAAGGTTTTTATAAAAATCACCTCTCTGCTCGAAGAGGCGAAGATCGTCCTCGTTAAAGTCCTTTGCCAGGCGTGTAACGCACCAGTCGTCGTAACAGTATTCCAGAGTCCTCGATACCGACTGCCCTTTCAGGTCGGCAGGGATAAAACCATAGTCGAGGTAAAGCTGCTTACCCTTACGGTCAAGGTCGTTGGCAAGGTACTTCATCGCCTTAAACGCTTTTTTTACATCGTAATCCCTGATACCTTTTACGTAAGCATCGGCAAGCACCGACAACGAGTGATAGGCGATCATGGGAGGCACATCGCCCTCTACGCCGTTAAATTCCATTATCAGCATACGCCCTGCATGGTCGTACCGCTCAAGGAAGGTACGGATAAATTCATTGGTCCTCTCCCTGTTAATGATAGTGTAAAGCGGATGGAGCGCCCTGAATGTGTCCCAGAGCGAGAAGTTGGTGTAGTTGGAATATCCTTCCGCAGTGTATATCTTGCCATTCGTACTCCTGAACTTGCCATCAACATCCATATAAATATTTGGATGGATCATCGAATGATAAAGTGATGTGTAGAAAATGGCCTGTTCGGTATCCGTTCCGCCCTCAACCACTATCTTTCCAAGCTCTTTGTTCCACTCTTTTCTGATCGCACTTTTCACTTTCTCGAAATCCCATCCGGGGATCTCTGTCTCAACGTTCTTTTTTGCACCTTCTGTGCTTACCATCGAAATGCCCACTTTCAGAAGTACCGGTTTTCCGTCAGATGTATCAAAACCGAAAACCGCATTCACATTGTTGCCATGCACATTTTGTTTTGATAAAATCTCTTTACCGCCATCTTTGATAATAACACTTTTAACCGGCTTGGAGAACTTTGCATAAAAATATACTCCCCCGTCGGTTCCGGAAACCTCATCCCCGTTAATATCCATGGTGCCGTTTCCAAGCTTCAGCACCACTGCCCCCTCTTTCCCGTCAAAAGTATATCTGTGCATCCCCGCCCTGGTAGTTCCCGTCAGCTCCGCCTTGATGCCGAAATCATCGAGATGTACACTGTAGCACTCAGGATGAGCAACCTCGTTACTGTGGCTGAAAGAAGAACTATATTTTTCGGCACCTGGTTTAACAGGCATAAAAACCACATGTCCGCGCGGAGTGTTGCCGCCACCAGCCATACCGCTCACATGAGTATGGCTGAAACCATGAAGAGTACCTGTCTTGCCGTCCTTGGCATAGCTGTGCCAGGGCCCGAGCTGAGCCATCCCGTATGGGGCAACCACTCCGAGAAAGGTATTTCCGCTGCCAACCGTCCCGATGAACGGGTTCACTTTGGAGGTAAGATCCTTGTTGCCGGCAGAACAGCCCCACAAGACCACAAGGGTCAGTACTAAAAAAATATGTTTTGTGTGTTTCATGGTATTTTTGATTAAATTATTATTTGGGAGATATTACACCATCAAAAGATCATTTCTGAAGTTTCCCAATTTCCCGGGAGATCACTTCCTCTTCTTTACCAAGCCCAAGAAAAGATATGGCATACTCCACCGTAGAACAGTATTCGTACTGATTCTTTTCACAGTTCAATTTGTTTTTATAAAGATGTGCCACTGCAGTAGCCAAAGGAGCATCAACAATAAATACATTCACATAAGGTTTGGCAATATTTGTTTTCCTGAAATTCAGGAATTTCTCCATTTCTTTATAAAATATATCGAGATCAACACCCCTCAGGTCTGTGATTATCTTATCAACTTTTTGCCAATCAGGGTCTGAAGCAACCTTTTTTATGTGTTCAAACAGATCATCAAAACAATACCTGCATTCATATTTTTGAACCAACAGATCTTGCTTTTTGAGTATTTTATAGTTTGCTATCATTATAAATATCAATTAAACCCGGACAGAATACTTTTTTAAATTCCGTTTTCCGAAGCAACGATTACGGCCTCATCATCAATAATTTGCTTAGTGGATGCAGCATTTCTGATGCTACGTTTTTGTATCGTACCTTGAATCAGCACATAGCGTTCACCAAAATTTATTTTATTTAAATCAGGCACCCTACAAACCAACTGACGACCCCTGTAGGATGAATATACCACAAATATAATTTTATACTTTTCACTAAGCAAGAAACCTGTCTTGAACCTTCATCATCCACCGAGTAAAGTTTGCCCCATTCTCCGTCACACCTCAGCAGCAAAACCACAAAGGGATAACCTTCGGCATTGTATCTTTTAACAGATACCAGATCTATGAGGAAAGGTCATTCAACTCCACCATTTCCACATCCAATCCCGCCACATCAACTATCTTCAGCACTTTATCGTTTAACCTGATCTTATAACGCTTGGACTCTTCGTTCACATTCCATAAAAGAGCCTTGCCTGCTGTCGGATACCAGGCAAAAACTACCGGAATTTCTCCTTCAACAAAAGGCACATCTTTTAGCCGGGATATTATTCGCTTTTTAAAAGCAAAAATATCAGACGGCGTTTCATCCATGGTAATGAAAACATCTCCTTTTGCCTCAGAACTTTTTCTTGCAATAAGATTATTTCCTTTTGTCTTAGTTCTTCCTTCCAAAACACCGCGGACATCCTCATCAGACAGGAAAACCCAACCGTCATGTGGCGGTTCGTCAACTACCTCAAATGGGATACCGGAAGCCAGGAAAAGACTGAAAGGTTTGTCGGTGCCAACCAGACGACTGTCCCAACCGTAAAAATGTTTGAAAGGCCCTTTCGGCTTATGCCCCGCGATCTTACGGTGCAGTTCTGCATTTTTCTTCATGGCCGGCGCCAGCACATCCCACCTGTCGGCAGGCAGCGGCGGCAAACCGCTCATGAACATCGTATTCCGGACATCGGACAGTAAAGAGACATTCAGTTTGGCTGCCATATTCCTTGCAGAAAGCGCATTGGCAGGATAGCTTGTTGTCTCGCTGAAAGCCAGTTCAGGCCTGGCAAAACGTCTGTGGAACAAAGAGCTGAAAAGTTCATCTGTTTTGCCCTTTACCGTCCCGAAACTTTTATCGTTAAAATGCTCCTCTCCCACCCTGAACAATGTGTCACGGTACTTATCCAAAGCGATCCCGGCTTTCTCAGAGCCAAGATACATAACCATGATCCCTATCTTCATCCCGGGTGCTGCATCCTGCATTGCCCGAAACATGTCGTACTCCTTGTCACAGTTATACTCGACCCATGTTTGCAAAACTTTCGACGGATTTCGTTGCATCACGTCATTCAACAGTTCACTCCATTCCTGTTCTCCATAACCGTATCTTTTCAAAAAATCCTTTTTACAGTCACTGCAAAAACAGCCTCCTATCTGCCCGGGAAAGCGTGCAAGCCTGAAATCATCATCAAGAAACAGTTTGTCAAATCTCTTTTGGGCGAGCTCCTTAACAGCTTTCACATTGTCCCTGATCACAGGTTCGTGAATCGACGTTCCCGAATAGAGCTTACCGTCGTAAGTGCAGGCATTTTTCCATGTCCCTTTCTTCTCCGACCACGAAGGGTCATTTTCATCAATGGCATTTCCCGGATGGCCAAGCGGAACTGTCAGGACATGAGCTTTGAAACCTCTCTTTTCAAGGAAAGCAGCAGCGCTCTTTAACTCTTCCGGAGTATGAAACCATTTACCCTGCAGGTAAGACCCCATCCATACATCCGTAACACCTGCTTTCTCTATTAGCTCAAGCAGTTCCGGGGTTTTCTGCCAGGCTTCCATTTGCATGCTCACATGGTATCTCCTTGTTCCGGGATCAGCATTACCTATAGCAAATATCTCACCAGGCCACAACGGCATTGTTACAGCAGCACCTGCCATAGACACTCTGTGTAAAAAACTTCGCCTGGTTATATTTTTCATTAAACAGAACTATTAATCTTAAAGTGTAAAAAATGAAACTCCAATTAACATTATTGGTGTTTTTTTCAATAGCATTCAGCCTTTATGCTTTTTGCCATTCCGTCTTCCGAAGCAACAATCACGG
>JALVJU010000304.1 GCA_027034005.1 Marinilabiliaceae bacterium | reverse complement strand
GAGTGCAACAATGGCCAGCAGTGATGAGCCGATGAGGAAACCCCTTGACGACAGTTTTGTCAGCAGAATGGCCCCAATAAATGTCCCTATCATTTTTGCAAAGAAATACATGGACTTACCGTACTTTGCCGTTTCAGCATCAATACCCATCTTAAGTTCAAGAAAGTTTCCGATATTCGAGTTCATGGCCACATCGATACCTACCACAAGGAAGATTCCCATAACCATCATAAAAACAAAATTATTGCCAAGAAGCTTAAAACATGACGAGAAAGTAGCTTTCTCTCCTTCATTCCTTGTTTCATCAACCTTGACCACACTCAGCCATGCCCATGATATCACTGCTACCAGTCCGAAAAGATAAAGGCCGTAGCGCCATGCTCCTTCCGAATGATCACCAAGCAGCCCTGCGATCCACGGCCCGGTAATACCGGCAACAAAAGGACCTACCATGGAGCCTATCGATTTGAAAAACTGAGACAAACTAAGAAAACTTGACGACCTGTCCTCAGGCACAATATCCACAAGAAGAGGATTGGCCGAAACCTGAATGATCACATTTCCTATACCCAGAACAGAGAATGCCAAAAGGATAACAACCAGGGTGTTCCCAAATACCGGGATGAACAGTCCTGCTGCAGTTATCAGAATACCAATGTTAAGTGCTTTCTTCTTACCTATCTTGTCCTGCCAGATACCAACAGGCACAGACAAAAGGAAATACCATATCAACGCAACAAATGGGATCAGTTGCAATACATAACGCGGAGTGTCAGCACTCTGTTTCAACTCATCAACGCCGGTCCCTACCAGGTCGGCAAAACTCATAACGAAAAATGAAAGAAGCACCGGGATAAGGTGTGAATACTTAATTTGTTTGCTCATAATTTCTTAATAATGTTAGTTAAAAGTTTCTTAATGTTCGTCTAAAATATAGTTTCATAATAATTTTAGCAAGTATTAACACTTTTAATATGATAATAATGCATTTTTCCATAAAAGAATGTAAAATTTCCATTGGAGCTGTCAGGCCAAAAATCACCCTCTAATCATCGGTTTTCCTCATCCGGTAAGAACAAGAACATATTTCATCCCCTAACATCACATTTACTATTGTTAAAATACTTTAACGTGAAACAATTGTTCAAAATATTATCACTCTATAATTTCGTCGTGTATTCTGAATGTTGAATCTAAAAAATGGAGGAAAAGAAATGTCAATAAGTACTAAGTTTTTCAGACCCTTTTTAATTTCACTGTTTAGTATTTTATTGCTGGGCAACACTGAAACATTTGCGCAAAGCGTAACCCTGTACACACCTTACGTTAAGGTCTCAGCTCCCCCGGGAGAATCCTTAAGCTACTCTGTCGATGTGAAGAACAAAGGCAGTGAACGTGCAGATGTCAACCTGTATGTTTCAGGCCTGCCGGCAGGATGGACCTACGAGATCAGGTCAGGCAAATGGAATGTCAAAGAGTTAGCTATTTTACCCGGAGAAAAGAAATCTATAACACTGAAACTTAACATTCCTTACAAAGTTAGAAAAGGAACACACCGCATCACTCTTGTGGGAGGTGATTACAAACTTCCGCTTTACATTGTAGTATCAAAACAGGGCAACTACGAAACCGAATTTACCTGTAAACAAAATAACATGCAGGGACATGCAAAGGCAAACTTCACATTCTCTACCGAACTAAAGAATGTTACCGGAGAGAGACAACGATATGCACTTCAGGCAAGGGCTCCCAGAGGATGGGAAGTTAAGTTCAAGCCAAACTACAAACAGGCCACATCGGTAGAGATAGAACCGAACCAAAAAGTCAACATGTCGATAGAGGTAAAACCGCCATACAATGTTAAGGCCGGAACTTACAAGATCCCTGTTGCAGCGCTGAACAACAACACTTCTTCGGAACTGACCCTTGAGGTGGTGATCACAGGCACTTATGAAATGGAACTTACCACACCCACAGGAGTGTTAAGCACCCACATAACAGCCGGCGATGAGAAAAACCTGAAACTAATTGTGAAAAATACCGGCTCATCTGTCCTCGAGAACATTAAACTAAGATCGTCCAACCCGCGTAACTGGGAGGTAACATTCGATCCTAAAGAGATAAAAGCCCTTGAACCGGGTAAGGTCGAGGAAGTCACTGCAAAGGTCAAGGCATATGAAAAAGCTATCGCAGGCGACTATGTGCTGAAGATCACAGCATCGACTACAGAAACCAATGCCAAGGCAGCTTTCAGGATCACTGTTGAAACATCCATGCTTACCGGATGGCTCGGCATCCTGATAATCCTGCTCGCCATCGGAGCCATTTACTATCTGTTCAGGAAGTATGGCAGAAGGTAGACCCTTTTCCCTCCGTTTGGGATGAATAATATAACTCCGGAGGGATTCCTATAAAGTTGAATCATAATTCTAACATTTAATCATTGAATTGTGGAGGAAATAATTAAACTGAAAGGACTTACAAAAAGATACGGGAACTTCATTGCAGTCGATCATCTTGACCTTACGATAAACAAAGGAGAGGTATTCGGTCTGCTGGGGCCCAACGGAGCCGGAAAATCCACAACCATACTCATGCTCATGGGGCTCACGGAACCGAGTGAGGGAAGTGTATCAGTCTGCGATATCGATCCTGTAAACAGGCCGGTGGATGTAAAGAGACGTGTTGGGTATCTTCCCGAGGATGTGGGCTTCTACGAAAAACATACGGGGCTTGAGAACCTGATATTCACTGCACAGCTCAACGGTATGTCAAGGGCTGACGCAACGGAAAAGGCATCGAAACTGATAGAAAGAGTAGGCCTGGCGGAACATGCAAATAAGAAGGCAGGAGTTTATTCCCGCGGTATGCGGCAACGTCTAGGACTGGCTGATGTGCTGATAAAAGATCCCGAAGTGATAATCCTTGATGAGCCTATACTTGGTATCGACCCCTATGGGGTGAGAGAGTTCCTTGAACTGATAATCAGATTGAGTAAAGAGGAGGGAATCACAGTCCTTTTCTCATCACATCACCTATATCAGGTCCAGCAGGTATGTGACAGGGTGGGACTGTTCGTGAACGGCAAACTGCTTGCCGAGGGAAAAATCAGTGCACTTTCACAAAAGCTTTTCGGCAACAGCCCATACACCATCGAACTTGGGGTGGCAGGAAAAGCCGTAAACGGCTCGGCTTCGCCCCAAAAGATATTAAAAGGGATAGAAGGCGTTTCGTCTGTCAAAGACGAGAAAGGAAAAATGCTGATAGAATGTTCCCGTGATGTAACGCCTGAGATATCCAAAAAGATAATCGATTCCGGATACTACATCACTTCACTCAGTAAAAAAGAGTACGGACTGGATGATATTTACTATCACTATTTTGAAGGAGGAACTAAAAATGAGTAATACAACCCAGGATATGCAGTTATCCGCGAAAAAGCCATGGTGGTCCGGCCTGTTAGTAAAAAAAGATGCTGCAGTTCAATCATCAAAAGTGAAAAGCCCGTTTTGGGTAATTGTTGAGAAAGAGATATCCGACCAGGTACGAAGCTGGAGGTTCGTCATACTGCTGGCAATAATAGCACTGACAACACTTGGCTCCTTGTACACGGCACTGACGAACATAAACGATGCGTTGAAAAACGTGACCGACCCGGAGAAAGCTTTTGTGTTCCTTAAACTTTTCACTTACAGTGACGGTACTCTTCCGTCATTCATAGTGTTCGTGAGCTTTCTCGGGCCCCTGCTGGGGATAGGACTGGGGTTCGATGCCGTTAATTCGGAGCAGAACAGGGGCACACTGAGCCGCATCCTGGCACAACCCATACACCGTGACTTTGTCATAAATGCAAAATTCATTGCATCTCTTATTGTTATCAGCGTACTGTTCTTCGCACTGGGCTTTCTCGTGATGGGCATAGGGATAATGGCCACCGGCCTGCCGCCCACGCCCGAAGAATTTGTCAGGATAGTGATGTTCCTGTTTATGAATGTCATTTACGTGGGTTTCTGGCTTAACCTGTCCATCTTCTTCTCTGTAAGGTTCCGGCAGCCGGCAACATCAGCACTGACAGGTATTTCCGTATGGATATTCTTCTCTATCTTCTATTCCATGATAGTGAACCTGATAATGAAGGCCATCGCATCACCTGCTTTGCTGATAAACCCTGCATATCAGATATACCTGGAAAGGATAAAACTGGCTATCATGCGGTTTGCTCCTAACATATTGTTCAGTGAGGCAACAAGTACACTGATGATGCCATCGGTACGCAGTCTGGGGCCGTTGACAATGGAGCAACTAAGCGGTGCCATCCCGGGCCCACTGCCGCTCAGCCAAAGCCTCCTGCTCGTATGGCCGCACATAACCGCCCTGATAGCTGCAAGCGTAGTATGTTTTGTACTGGCTTACATCCCGTTCATGAGAAGGGAGATAAGATCACGATAAACTAACAAAGGGGCTATGTAAAAAACAGGCCCCTTTGATTTATTACTTGGCCTGTA
>JALVJU010000303.1 GCA_027034005.1 Marinilabiliaceae bacterium | reverse complement strand
CATGAATGGCAATACGCTTTAAGAAGGAAATATGCCGAGCAATCAACCTTCGGAATATGGAAAGATGATAATCCACATCCTGTGTACGGTGATTACACAGTGCGCAACCCGTTAAGCAATAATGAATACAAAGTTTCCATACGTGACAACTCAAACTCGATGAACTACTGCAGTTGTTACGATTTCAAAACAAACAATCTCGGCACTTGCAAACACATCGAAGCAGTTCTTTTGCGCATCAAAAAAGTAAAACAGAACCTGAAACGACTGGCCCAACCATACAACCCACCCTACTCATCACTCTATGTCGATTACAAGGACAACCGCTCTGTAAAACTTCGAATAGGAACGGACAACAGAGAAGAGTTTGAAAAACTTGCCAAAGAATATTTTGACGAATCGTTGAAACTGCCCATATCAAACTACGAACGATTTTATGAAATATACCGGAAAGCAAACAAAATAAGCAGTGACTTCCGGTGCTACCAGGATGTCATAAGCCTTGTTGTTGATCATCTTTCTGCTATCACCAGAAGAAAAATCATCCGGGAAAAATACCCTGTGGACGGGAATGCCCTGGACAAAATAATCAAGGCCAAACTTTTCCCGTATCAGAAAGAGGGCGTGCATTTTGCAGCAAAGGCCGGCAGGAGCTTGCTTGCAGATGATATGGGCCTTGGAAAAACAATTCAGGCAATCGCGGTGACTCAACTCATGAAAAAAGAATTGGGCATTGAAAAAGTACTTATCGTTTGCCCTACTTCACTAAAATATCAGTGGAAAACAGAGATCATAAAATTTACCGGGAAAGATGACATAACAGTGATCGAAGGCCTTGCACATAAAAGGCCGGCACAATACAACGACAAAAAATTTTATAAAATCGTTTCCTACCAGACCGCTGCAAATGACATAACGATAATCCGGAAAATGATGCCTGATTTTGTTATTCTTGATGAAGCACAAAGAATTAAGAACTTCAAGACCAAAACATCACAAACGATAAAAAAAATACCTTCCGATTATGCGCTTGTCCTGACAGGCACACCACTCGAGAACAAGCTTGAAGAGCTGTTTTCGATAGTCCAGTTTGTCGATCCCTTTGTGCTCGGGCCTTTCCATGAATTCATGAGCAATCATCAGATAAAGGATGAAAACGGAAGGGTTGTCGGGTACCGTGAATTGAACAAGATAGGTGAGAAGCTATCGGGAATCATGCTCCGACGCACAAAAAAAGAGGTTCTCACCCAGCTTCCGGAAAGAATGGACAAGGTGCTGTTCGTGCCAATGACCAAATACCAGATGGACCTTCACGATGAATTCAAGGCCACTGTAGCCAAGCTGATCTTTAAGTGGAGAAGAATGGGCTTCCTAAGTGAGAAAGACCGTCAGCGCCTGATGATAAACCTGAACATGATGCGGATGGTTTGCGACAGCTCTTTCATCCTCGACCAGGAAACCCGGCATGACACAAAAGTAGAAGAGCTCATGAACATAATCGAAGAGGTTGACGAACAGCAAACATCAAAAATAGTAGTGTTCAGCCAGTGGGAACGCATGACCCGCATCATCTCGAAAGAGCTTGACAAAAGAGGCATCAGGTATGAATATCTGCATGGCGGTGTGCCAAGTAAAAAAAGGGAAGCGCTCTTTGATAACTTCAACAACGACCCTGAGGTTAAAGTGTTTTTATCGACCGATGCTGGAGGCACCGGATTAAACCTGCAGGCCGCATCATACCTTGTAAATGTGGACCTGCCCTGGAACCCGGCCGTACTGGAACAGCGGATAGCCCGCATTCACCGCATTGGCCAGAAAAGCAATGTTTCTGTCATAAACCTTGTTTCGGCACAAACCATCGAGCATAAGATGCTTGATGTCTTGAGTTTCAAATCATCGATGGCTGACGGCATTCTCGACGGCGGTGATGATACCATCTTCATGGAAGAGAGCAGGTTCAAAAAGTTCATGTCAACTGTTGATGACTTAGTGGAAACTAAAGAGACCCGTGAAGAACCTGTCACTGTGGAGGAAGAAGAGCTTGAGGAAGAGGTTGCAGCAGAAGAATCCACAGTAACCAAAGATAAGAAGCATACTGAAAAAATTACCGAACCTGAAGCAAATGAGGCATTCGAAGAGGAAGAACCTAAACAGGAAGAACCTGCAGAAGAAGAAAATATCCTGTCACAGGGATTAAAGTTCCTCGGCAAACTGTCAGAGACCCTTGCCGACAAGGATGCCACACAAAAGCTCGTAAGTTCAGTAACCGAGAAAGATGAAAAAACAGGTAAAACTTATCTCAAAATTCCTGTCGAAAATGAAAAGATCATCGAAAATGCGGTAAGCCTGCTCGGAAGTTTCCTGAAGAACCTGAACAAGTAGAGGAAGTAGTCGGCAGTCTTCAGTCGGCAGACTCGCAACTGCGGACTGTCCTACTGTTAACTGGAGACTGCCTACTGCTTACTGCCTACTCCCCCTCTTCACTCCATCCCAGGTTGATGGCTATTTCGAGGTAACGACGGGACTCTTCCTTGTCGCCCATCATTTTGCAGGCCTCCGAAAGGTAGTAGTAAACATCCGCCTTTTTCTTTTTTATGGTGCTTGCAACCAAAAGATTGTTAAATGCCTCCTCCGGCTTTTTCAGAAGCAGTTGCGTTCGGCCAAGGTGGTAGTATGCTTTAAACGACTTTTTATTCAGTGAAACAGCCTTCAGGTAATCCTTTTCTGCCTTCTTGTACTCGCCGGTCTCAACCCTGATATCTGCACGGCGCAGTAATGCATCAAAAAGATCGGGATTCAGTTCAAGTGCTTTGTTCAGGTTGGCCATTGCTGCTGTCTTGTCATTGAACTGCACAATACAATCATTGGCCATCAGATAGTATTCGCGGGCAAATTTCTCAACACTCTTCCTTTGTTCTCTCAACTGCTTTCGCAACTCTCTTATCTCCTCCTTTTGCTTCTCAAATTTCAGGAACTCTTTGGCTATGAAGCGCTGAACATGTTTTTTTGGCAGGTCATTCCGCTTCGATGTAGCATCACCCAGATTTTCAACAGCCTTGCGCAGGTTGCCTGCACGGAATTTCTTGAGTGCCCTTATGTAAAGGTCATCGGCCTGTGCATTTTCAAGCTGACGGTTGATAAGCTCTTTGTCATTGGCCCTTTTGGCAAAATCGATGACTTCGTTCTGCACTATCACATCACGCAGTGAAAGGCGGGTCTTAAGCACAATACCATCAAGGGTCCGGCACCGGCTAAGCGCCACGTAAAGCTGCCCACCGGCGAATGCGCCTCCTGAGAAATCAATGAAAACACGGTCAAAAGTAAGGCCCTGGCTCTTGTGCACTGTGATGGCCCAGGCAAGTTTAAGGGGATACTGCGTGAATGACCCCAGCTCCTCCTCAATTATGCGATTTTCTTTCTCGTCATACTTGTATCGGATATTCCGCCAAACCTCTTTATCAACAAAATGAACTTTATCATTTTCAAGACGTACCTCAATGCCATCATCACCTATCTTCTCCACACGCCCCAGGCTTCCGTTGTACCAACGCTTCTCCTGATCGTTTTTCACGAACATCACCTGTGCATCCTTTTTCAGGACAAGGTGCTGCAAAGTTGGTAAAGCCGAATCGGGAAACTCACCTTTTATCTCGCCCTTATACACAAACTCTTTCCCCTCAAGCTCTTCAAGTTTGCTTTCGTTAATATAATTAACCGTATTGCGCCTGGTTGCAAGTGTGATATAAAAATCATCGGCAGGCGGGGTAAAGGACGGATCGTAACGTTGATTTATCTTATCAATATCTTCCTGTGTTGCTTTCTTTAAACGTATCTTATCAAGCAGCTGCACAAACTCCACCTCATTCTGGCGATATACCTTTTTAAGTTCGATCTGTACCAGTGGTATCTGCCTGAACACCCTTGCCGAAAAGAAGAAAGGTGAAGGATAGAACCTGCGCAGAATATCCCTGTCGTCCCTTGTGACCACCGGCTCAAGCTGGAACACATCACCCACCATCAAAAGCTGTTTCCCGCCAAATGGCTGATTGAAATTCTTTGTGTAAACACGCAACACACGGTCGATGAAATCGAGCAGGTCGCCGCGTACCATCGAAACCTCGTCGATGATCAGCAGCTCCATCTCCTTCAGTATCTGCACATGCGATTTACGATACTTCAGGAAATCATATATCTTGTTGTCCTTCGTGGAAAGATCCGGATCATCGGGAAGTATCGGCCTGAAAGGAACTTTAAAAAATGAGTGAATTGTAACACCGCCGGCATTAATGGCGGCAATGCCCGTGGGAGCCACCACAACGGCCTTTTTATGAGTGTGCTCAACAATGTACCGCAGGAACGTAGATTTACCAGTTCCCGCCCTGCCGGTAAGAAACACCGAAGTATTGGTGTACTGTATCAGCTTGTAGGCATCCTGAAATTCAGGATTGTTGGTATCTATTGTTTCTGTGGGCATGTTCTAGGGTTCTATTGCTCTATGGTTCTAGGGTTCTAGGGTTCTAT
>JALVJU010000302.1 GCA_027034005.1 Marinilabiliaceae bacterium | reverse complement strand
ATGGGGCTGTTCGCAAATGTTGTATGGTCACGTTACGACAGCATAACGGGTTACCGGGGCGTTGACTACTCATATCTCATTCCCGGCGTTTTTGTGAGGCCTGTTGAGTATGCCAACGGCTCGCCCGATAATGTCACTATGGCATTGAACCTTAAATATGTTGCAGCGAAATGGCTTACCTTTTACGGGCAGTTCGTACTAGGAGAATTTAAGTTCGATGAGGTATTTTCAGGTGAAAAGTGGTGGGCAAACAAACACGGATTTCAGATAGGGTTGAAAACATTCGACCTTTTCAACGTGAAGCATCTTGACTTCCAGGCAGAGTATAATCAGGTGCGGCCTTACACTTATTCGCACTACACGCCCATTTACGGGTATTCGCATTACAACCAGCCCATGGCACATATTTTTGGGGCAAATTTCAGGGAAGGAGTGTTTATCCTGAGGTACCGTCATCGCAGATGGCTGTTCAAAGGTGAGATGGTGAAGGCCATGTACGGGGATGATTACGGCGACGGCGTGAGCTGGGGTAAGGATGTGCTTAAAGGCAATATCAACAGACCTTATGATTATGGGGTATACATTGGACAGGGATTAAAAACAAACCTGCTGTACGGTGATATGAACGTCAGTTTCATCGTTAATACCCGTAATATGTTCAATGTGGTTGCGGGAATGCGTATCCGTAACCTGGAAAACGAACAGCGTACGCAAAACACAAACTATTTCTATTTTGCCGTAAGGACGAGTCTGAAGAACCTTTACTACGACTTCTAAAATATAATGGGGGCGCAACTCAAAGTCGTACTCCCATTATAAATAAACATGTTTTAGTATCGTTCAGGCAGAGCGGGGTGTTTCTCCAGTTCTTTCTTCAGAAATGTATGGATTGCCTTCTCTTCGGAGGTTAACCTGGTGCTGTCGAGCGGGTGTTTCTCCAGGATATCGGTATTCAGATTGAAGAACCGTCCGTCACGGTATAGTTTGTAACCGGGTGTCCTGACAAAAACGTTCCTGTACTTGTTGACCCTTTTGCTCCATTGCGGATCGTAGTACACAAATGCTGTTTTGCGTGGAGTATGCTTTTCGCCTGTCAAAACCCTGAAAAAACTTTTCCCGTCCGACTTCACTTTCTTTCCGGTAAGTTCTGCAAGGGTAGGGAAAAAATCGCTGAATTCTATCAGGTCATCGTAAACAAATCCTTCCTTTATCTTTTCAGGCCATGAAACTATCAGCGGGACATGTGTTCCTGCATCAATGGTATTTCCTTTGCCACCTTGAACAACACCTTTACGGGTGTGGGAGGTGATCCTGATGTTTGTGCCGTTGTCGCCGGTAAAAATAACTATGGTGTTGTTTTCAAGATGCAGTTCATGCAGTTTCTTCATTATCTTCCCAACGATCTTGTCGGTGTATGCCACCATATCTTTAAAGTATGCAGTGTCCTCCTGATATCTCATGTCCGGATTTTTCCAGTTTTTGGAATCGGGGGTGGGGACAAAAGGATTGTGTACAAGGACCATGGGATAGTAAACGAAAAACGGCTTGTCTTTTTTTCGTTCGATGAAGTCAAGCACGAAACGGGAAAAGATATCCGGGCCGTAATCATCGATGTTCCTGTCAAGGAGTTTGCCGTTTTGGTCTATCAGCGGATCGGCATATCTCTCACCTTCCTGTCCTTTATGGGTCAACTGCCACAGGCAATATTCGTCGAAGCCAAAATGGTTCGGCCTCTTTTTGTCGTTCCAGTCAGGTGTCTTGTCTTTAAAATACAATCCGTTCAACTGCCACTTGCCTGCTGCGCACGTTTCGTAACCTGCCTCTTTCATCAGGTTCCCGAAAGTGTACTGGTCCGGATTCAGATATCCGAAATACTCATAGTTGCGATAGTTGTATTTCCCCGTCATGATCTTTACCCTTGAAGGTGTGCACAGGGGCTGGGAAACGCAGGCTGAGAAGCGGATGCCTTTTGATGCAAGATTGTCGAGGTTTGGTGTTTTGTACGATGTGGAGCCATAGCAGCTCATGCATTCATATCCCATGTCATCGGCCATGATAAGAATGACATTGGGCTTGTCATTTTTGTTTTTCCTCCCTGAACATGAAAGCAGGGACAGTAGCAGGAACAGAGCTAAAAAGTTGAAGATAGTTTTCATGATATTTTGTTTTTCCTCCTGACAGTTACAGTGAAAAAATGTTCTTGTAGATCTCTTGCTTTAGCTTCTCCTCACATTAATCTGAAATCGCTAATCGCCAATCTGCTATCGTCGATCATCATGATATGCGATATGCGAAAAATAAAATGAAAAGCAGCAAAAACAACGCTTTAATCCTAGTGTCAAGTCAGGCGTTTTATGACATGCTCCCCATGCCCCTTGCCCCTGAAGGGGAATGCCGACGCTCGAAAGCTCCCTTTAGGGAAGCAAAGGGTGCAGGGAGGGCATGTATTATGACATATTAAACCTGACATGACACAAGAACTCTTTAAATATCCAGCTCCACAATTGTGATACCGCTGCCGCCATACTGTACATGTTCGTCGCGGAACGATTTTACAAAAGGAAGGGTGCCGAGGTATTCACGTATCATCTGGCGCAGGATGCCGTCACCTTTGCCGTGAAGTATCTTTACCGTGGATGTTTCGGAGATGATAGCTTCATCAAGATGCTGCATCACACGGTCAATGGCATCGTTGGCACGCATTCCGCGAATATCTATGTCGGGCTTGAAATTGAGCTTTGTGTTGCGTATGCGCTCTGCTACACTTGTGGCAGCATGTGTTTGGTTGTTTGTTTTAACCTGTTTTTTATATGCATTGCTGCTCATCTTTTCCAGCCGTACAAGTTTGACCGTTGTCACCATGTTACCGAAAGCCACAACGGCCTCCTTGCCTTTAATTTCCATCACTTCGCCGGGCAGGGGCTGACCCTCTAATTTCACAAAGTCGCCTTTGCGTATCACACCGTCATCTTTGACTGCCGGTTGCTTTGTTTCTGAGGCCGGTGCCTTATGCTTTTTGTTTGTCCTTCGCTTTTCGCGCTCTTTTAGCTTTTCCAGTTTTCGGTCGATACGGCTCTGTTCCTTGTTTTCGCGTTCAAGTTTTTCCTGTTTGAACGAGTTAAGCTCTTTTCTTGCTTTCCTGGTTTTTTCCTTGTCTGCCTGAGCTTCCCGTATCGACTTTATGGTATTTTCTATTTTTTTGTTTGCCTCGGCGAGCATCTTTTCGGCCTCTGTCTTCGCCTGTTCAAGTATCTCCCTGCGTTCTTTTTTTACCTCCTTAAGTGCTTCCTGGTACTTGCCAAGGGTTTCGGCAAGCCTTTTGTCGTTAATGCGGATGTTATTCCGTTTCTGTTCCCAGTAGCGTTTGTCGCGTACTATCTCGCGAAGGTGCTTGTCGAAATCGATATGTTCCTGGCCTATCTTTTCCTGTGCCTCTTCAAGAATGTTTTCAGGAAGTCCTATTTTACGGGCTATCTCAAAGGCAAAAGAGCTGCCCGGCTGTCCAATCTGTAACTTAAACAGTGGTTGTATGCGGTGTGTGTCGAAAAGCATGGCGCCGTTCTCGATCCCTTCCGTTTCTGTGGCAAAATGCTTAAGGTTGGTATAGTGGGTCGTTATCACCCCGTAAACTTCCTGTTTGTTGAGTTGTCCGAGAACTGCTTCGGCAATGGCCCCTCCAAGCATAGGTTCTGTCCCCGTACCAAACTCATCGATAAGCAGGAGGGTATCTTTATTGCTGTTCTTCACAAAATACTTCATGTTCATCAGGTGCGAGCTGTAGGTGCTGAGGTCGTTCTCAATGCTCTGCTCATCTCCCATGTCGATGAAGATGTTTTTGAAAAAGCCCATCTTCGACTGTTCGTCAACGGGGACAAGCATCCCGCACTGAAGCATGTACTGCAACAGTCCCACGGTTTGCAGACAAACAGATTTTCCGCCGGCGTTTGGACCGGAGATGAGCAAGATCCTCTTGTCAGGGGCTGTCAGGCGGATGTCGAGCGGAACGACCTCTTTTCCTGCTGCGGTATGTTGCAGGTAAAGCAACGGATGAACGGCCTGCGTCCAGTCGAAATCGGTCTTGTCGGTCAGTTCCGGGAGGAGGGCATTTATGGTCAGTGCGAATTTTGCCTTTGCCCTGATAAAATCTATCTCGCCGAGGAACCGGAATGAGTTTTTCAGGTCATCGATGTATGGGCGTATTATGTCGGCAGTTTCGATAAGAATCTTAACTATCTCACGGCGCTCTGCATATTCCAGTTCACGTACTTCATTGTTGATCTCCACCACTTCGGCAGGTTCGATAAAGGTGGTCTTTCCCGTTGCCGATTCATCGTGGATGATGCCGTTTATCTTACGTTTGTATGCCGAATTGACCGGTATAACGGCCCTGCCGTCACGTATGGCAACCGACACATCGGTGTCAGTGTATCCGCTTTGTTTTACCTGCTTAAGTATCTTAGCAAGTTTTCCCGATATGCTTTGCTGCTTTGTACGTATGTCCCTTCTGATGCGCGACAGTTC
>JALVJU010000301.1 GCA_027034005.1 Marinilabiliaceae bacterium | reverse complement strand
AACTACATTGAAGTTCTCAAGATCATCCACACAAATGAAATCAGCGGAGTCCCCAATTCTTAAAAGTCCAACAGGGAGTTCATAATGCTTAACGGGATTTACAGAAGAAACCGTAATAAGATCAAAATTAGAATACCCTTTCTTTAAACCCCTTTTTATCAATTTATCAATATGGCCTATCTTGAGCAATTCATCAGGATGACTATCATCAGTGCACAACATAACTTTATCAGTATGCGTTTCTATCAAAGATGACAATGCTTCAAAATTCTTTGCAGCACTTCCTTCCCTTATAAGGATATTCATCCCAAGTTCAAGTTTCTCGAAAGCTTCTTCCAGGGTGCTACACTCATGATCTGTTGAAATTCCTGCATCGATATATTTTTTCAAATCGTGATTACTCAATCCCAAGGCGTGACCATCGATCTTTTTACCATGTTTCTTTGCAACATCGATCTTTTTCATCACCTCAGCTTCGCGGGAAATTACACCCGGAAAATTCATCATCTCAGACAAAACAATGCATCCATTAGTTAACAAATAATCCACATCTTTGTGATCTATAACTGCGCCACTGGTCTCAAAAATTGTTGCAGGAACACAAGAGGGCGCACCGAAAAACATTTTCAAAGGAGACTTGGCGGCGTTCTTCATCATAAACTCCACCCCTTCTATTCCATTAACATTTGCAATTTCATGAGGATCAGATACAACGGCAACTGTTCCACGTGGAACAACCATTTTTGAAAATTCGGTTGGGATCAACATCGAGCTTTCAATATGCACATGAGAATCAATCAATCCGGGTAAAATAAAAACATCTTCAACGTCATCACACTCCTCTATGCGATAAATCTTTCCTGATCTAATCTCTATTTTTCCTTTAAATGTTCTTCTGTTGAAAACATCAATTATTTTACCGGTAACTGTTTTATGCACTATAATATTATTTTTTTATATCTGAATGCTGAATATAATCAAAAACAAACAACTCAAAGAATGTGAATTAGACAATTTCAACTGAACAGAAAGTAAAATTGTTCCACGTGGAACAATTTTATCTTCCCAACAATACTAAAAGCACATTGATATCACTCGGGGAAACACCACTAATCCTTGAAGCCTGCCCAATTGTTGCAGGATTGATCTTTGCAAGTTTTTGTCTTCCTTCAGTGGAAATTGTTTTTATCTCTTCGTAATTAAACTTACCCCTGATATTAATATTTTCCAGGCGCTTGAATTTATCAGCAAGTTGTTGCTCCCTTTTAATATATCCTTTGTATTTTATTTCAATCTCCACAGAATCCAAGATCTCAAAAATCCGTTCATCGGGAATTTTTGATGCAGCTTTCTTTAATGGCAGATAATTTTTATACAGATCTAAAATGGCAATTTGTGGTCTGTTAAGTATATCTTTGAGTTTTACTCCATGCTTTAATGGAGTGGTATTTCTACTAATTAGAAAATCGGTTAACTCATCTTTTTTAACACTGTGTTTATTGACAAAGTCCAACAGGTATTCTACATGCTTCAATTTTTCCTGAAGATAATCATACCGCTCTTTTTTTACCAAACCTATTTCATTTCCCTTTGGTGTAAGACGAACATCTGCATTATCCTGACGAAGCAAAATTCGGTATTCAGCCCTTGATGTGAACATACGATATGGTTCGTCTACACCCTTTGTAACAAGATCATCGATCAAAACACCAATGTATGCTTCATCGCGTTTAAGAATAAACTTTTTCTTATTATTAATTTTTAAATGGGCATTTATTCCGGCAATCAATCCCTGAGCGGCTGCTTCCTCGTACCCTGTAGTACCGTTAATCTGTCCTGCAAAATATAAATTGCTTATCAGCTTTGTTTCCAAAGTACGATAAAGCTGTGTTGGATCAAAATAGTCATATTCGATGGCATATCCCGGCCGGAAGATTTTTGCATTTTCAAGACCAGGAATTTTCTTTAATGATTCAATCTGAACATCAAGAGCCAGTGATGAGCTAAAACCGTTAAGATAATATTCGACGGTATCTTCACCTTCCGGTTCAAGAAAAAGTTGATGCCGGTTTTTATCGGCAAATGTTACTATCTTGGTTTCAATACTCGGACAATACCTCGGCCCTACACTTTTAATGGTGCCATCATACAAAGGAGATTCCGCCAAACCTTTTCTCAACTCTTCATGAACAATTTCATTAGTGTAAGTAATAAAACAACTTCTTTGTTTCAGGACCTTATTATTCTCAGGCATAAAACTGAACTTGTAATATCCGTCGTCCCCATTCTGTTCCTGAAGCCCTTCAAAATTTATTGTGCGCCCATCAATTCGAACAGGTGTTCCGGTTTTCATCCTGCCGGTAGTAAAACCTGCGTCAAAAAGTTGTTCAGTAATCCCATATGATGATGGTTCTGAAATTCTTCCTCCCTCAAGTTTAACTTTTCCAATATGCATTAAACCATTTAGAAAAGTGCCATTTGCAAGGATCACACTTTTACCTGAAAATGTAATGCCGTTTTTTGTAACAACACCTTTAACAACATTGTCTTCTATGATCAACTCAGTAACAATATCTTGCCAGAATGAAACATTATCTATTTTCTCAAGTTCTTTCCTCCACTCTGCAGAGAATATCATCCTGTCACATTGAGCCCTTGGACTCCACATGGCAGGTCCCTTTGAACGGTTAAGCATGCGAAACTGTATTGAACTTCTATCAGTAACTATTCCTGTGTATCCTCCCAATGCGTCGATCTCACGAACGATCTGCCCTTTGGCAATTCCACCAATTGCAGGGTTGCATGACATCTGGGCAAATTTGGACATGTCAATTGTAATAAGTAAAACTTCTGAACCCAAATTTGCAGCAGCGGCAGCAGCTTCACAACCAGCATGTCCGGCACCTACAACTATGACATCGTATTCAAATTTCATATAACAAAACCTGATAAATTATACTTTAGTTCATGAGTAAACAAAAAACACTCCTGAACAACCCTGTTTAACATAAGAAAAGCCGTTTAATTTTCCTATTATAAACTTATCTTATCCTAATACAAACAAATGAAATGCAAAATTAGTTTAAAGATGTCAAAGTTCTTAAAAATTCCAAAGCTTTGTTTTCTTCTTCCCTAATATTTTCGCGTAATTCGGGGGTTTTATCATCGAAACCTATGAGGTGTAAAATGCCATGAATAATGACACGGTGTAATTCGTCAAAGAAATCAGTTTTGAATTCGTAACTGTTACTTTTCACTGTATCGAGGCTTATAAGCAGATCTCCAGATATATTTCTGTTCTCACAATAATCGAAAGTAATAATGTCGGTGTAATAGTCGTGACTGAGATACTCTCTGTTGGTTTTTAAAATAAAATCATCAGAACAAAAAATAATGGAAATGGAACCGACATTGTAATCGTGATCTTTAATAACTTTTGAGATCCATTGTTTAAGTAAGTCGGTATTTACAGAAGGGAATTCAATATCTTCAGTTAAGAACTCGATCACTTTTTAAAGGTCAAAGGACAGTTTTACCACGCTGCCATTTTTTGTAAATTCAATTTCGTCAGCAAGATGGTTCATAAGAAAAATACCACGTCCGTGGGTTTTCTCTATATTTTCAGGTTTTGTTGGGTCTGGGATGTTATTGTAGTCAAACCCTTCACCCATATCAGTTATTATGAAATCTATTTTAGAATCATCAATGGAATATTCAAGTACAACATCTTTTTCTATATCCATCTTGTTACCATGAACGATAGCATTATTTACGGCTTCAACAACAGAAAGCAATAATTTACCATAGACATCATCATGAAGATCATGCTTTTCTGAAAGGTCATCTATTAATCTTTCAACTAAATTAATATTCTTTATATCAGACTTGAAAACTAATCTTTCCACAGTAATTTCCACTAAAATAGATTTTTAATTATATAAAGTAAAAAATAACCTTATAAAGTTGGTGATTTTTACGTCACTGTAATTCTTTATACTCAAAAATAATAAAGAAGTTCCAAAAAACAGCATTTTTTTTAAAGTATTAACCATTTCTCCGGATTTTGTTTCTTTGTTTCCTCCCAGATTTCAAAATGAAGAACGTTGGAATTTTCTCCATCACCGGAATAAACAGTTCCAATTATTTGGCCATTTTTTATCTTTTGCCCTGACTTTACGTCCACACTTTTTAAATTGGCATATACTGTTAAATATTTACCATGCCTGATAATTACAGCTTGATTATATCCGGGAATGACTACAACTCTTGAAACAACTCCATCAAAAACAGCATGAACATCACTACCTGAAAATACCTTGATATCTATGCCATTATTTTTAATTTTAATATTTTTTAGAACCGGATGGTTATGTATACCGAATTTACTTATAACAACACCTTTTTCCACAGGCCAATTAAGCTTGCCTGCCATTTTACCAAAATTACTTGATGAATACATCTTTGATTTATGGGACTTTATAACATCGGTAATTTTATTGTTTAAAACAGATAATGATTTATTG
>JALVJU010000300.1 GCA_027034005.1 Marinilabiliaceae bacterium | reverse complement strand
TCTTCTATTTGTTTTACTGTTATCATTTTTATCCAATAAAATAGGGGACCTGGTGTCCCCTACATCCCTGATGTGACATATTTCGAGCGCAAAGATAATACTAACAAAAGGAATTTCCAAAAAGTAATTCTGTGAGTTTGAACAAAAAAGGGATTTGTACGTCAAAAAAGTACCTTACCTTTGCGAAAAGTTATTTTCAACAGGTACATAATAAGTATGGCAAACAAGCGAAAAATAATAAATGACCCTGTTCACGGTTTCATTAACATTCCGTCCGACCTTGTGTTTGACCTGATACAACACCCCTATTTTCAAAGGTTGCGCAGGATTAAGCAGCTGGGGCTTACTCATCTTGTTTATCCCGGAGCGTTGCATACGAGGTTTCAGCATGCCATAGGGGCAATGCATCTGATGATGTCGGCAATAAATGTGCTTAGGAGCAAAGGGGTGAATATATCGGATAAAGAGGCAGAGTCGGCATACATTGCCATTTTGCTGCATGACATAGGCCACGGGCCGTTCTCACATGTTCTTGAAGATACCATAATTAACGATGTGACACATGAGGAGCTTTCCCGGCTTATCATGAACCGCCTTAATGTTTACACCGGGAATGCGATTACCGATGCCATAGCTATTTTTGAGAACAGTTATCCGGCAGGCTTTTTTCATCAGCTTGTGTCGGGCCAGCTCGACATGGACAGGATAGACTATCTCCGCCGCGACAGTTTTTACTCGGGAGTGTCAGAAGGGATCATAGGGTCGGAGAGGATAATCAAAATGCTCAATGTGGTCGACGATAAACTGGTGATAGAAGCCAAGGGCATCTATTCGATAGAGAAGTTCCTGGTTGCACGCAGGTTTATGTATTGGCAGGTTTACCTTCACAAAACGGCCCTGGCAGCAGAGATGATGCTGATAAGCATTTTGAAGCGTGCCCGATTGCTTGTTTCCCACGGAGAAGATCTGTTTGCTCCTCCTCAGCTCCGTTTCTTCCTGAAAAACAATATTGGATATGAGGATTTTATGCATGACACCAAAACTCTCGATAATTTCATGATTCTTGACGATGATGATATCATGAGCTCAATAAAAAGCTGGATCAGTGCTGATGATCATATCCTCTCGCAGCTCTCAGGTGATTTTGTAAATCGTAACCTGTTCCACATAGAGTTGAGAAATGAACCATTCCCCGAAGAAGAGATCGAAAGGATCAGGACGGCGGTAAAGGAGGCATATAATTTAAAAGACGATTTAGAATGTAATTTTATGGTATACTCCGGAAGCGTTACGAACAACACTTACAGCCCCAGTGACGAGAATATTAACATTCTTTACAACAATAATGAATTAAAGGATATCACAGAAGCTTCGGATATGCTCAATATCTCTGTTCTCGGGAAAATCAGCCGTAAACATTATTTATGTTATCCAAAAACTGTTTTGTCACGGGAGCAATGAGATTGTCGAAGTTTTTTTTTAGCAAATATATTTCTTAGCTTTGCCGCACATTTTATCCCCGTAATGCCCGAAAGGGATTAAGGATTAGTTTGGTAACAGGGTTAAACGGGGCAATTGAATTTATTGTAAAATAGAACGGATGAATTTTAAAGCAAGTCAAATTGCAGAATTTCTTAAAGGAAAAGTAGAAGGAGATCCGGATGCTCTAGTAAATGATGTGTCAAAGATTGAAGAAGGGAAAGAGAACACTCTCACATTCCTTGCCAATCCTAAATACACAAAATACATCTATGAGACAAAGGCAAGTGTAGTAATAGTCAACAACGATTTTACTGCCGAGAAAGAGCTGGATGTAACTTTGATAAGAGTGCCTGATGCTTACCGTGCCCTGGCAGCCCTTCTGGAACTTTACGAAAAATCGATTCCGCAAAAAACAGGGATAGAACAACCCTCTTTTATCGATGAAAGCGCCGAGCTGGGTGAAGATGTTTATGTTGGCGCTTTTGCCTATATCGGGCAGAATGTGAAACTTGGCAACAATGTAAAGATATACCCTCAGGCATATATCGGTGACAATGTTGAGATAAAGGATAATTCCATAATTTATGCAGGTGTAAAGATATACCGTGACTGCAAGATAGGTAATAACTGCATAATCCACTCCGGAGCTGTAATAGGCAGTGACGGGTTTGGATTTGCTCCCGACGAAAATGGCGAGTACAAGAAGATATCCCAGATAGGGGATGTGATACTTGAGGATTTTGTCGAGATAGGCTCAAACTCGACTATCGACCGTGCCACAATGGGTTCAACGGTGATACACAAAGGGGCAAAGCTTGACAACCTGATACAGATAGGCCATAACGTGGAAGTTGGAAGCCGTACTGTCATGGCTGCACAAACAGGTGTGGCAGGTTCCACCAAGATAGGAGAGGAGTGCATGATGGGCGGACAGGTAGGTATTGCCGGTCACCTGAATGTCCCCGACAGGGTGAAATTCGGAGCACAGTCGGGTGTGCCTAACAGCATAAAGAAAGAGGGCGAGACATTACTTGGGACACCGGCAATGAATGCTACAGATTTTGCCAAATCCTTCATCATATTCAAAAGACTTCCCGACCTGTACAAAAAGGTCAGCGAGATGGAAAAAACACTCAATAATATCAGAGAAAAGTAACATTAAGAGAAATTTGAAAAAATGAGTGAAAAGCAAACTACACTTAATAAAGAAATTACAATAAGCGGAAAAGGACTGCATACCGGTGCAGAGGTCAGGGTGACTCTCAATCCTGCCAACGCAGGTTTCGGATACAAATTCAAGCGCACCGATATTGAAGGTGAGCCTTTGATACCTGCCTTTGCCGAAAATGTTTCGATGACAGAGAGAGGAACCGTGCTGGAAAAGAACGGTGCTTCTGTAAGTACGGTAGAACATTGCCTGTCGGCCCTTAGGGGAATGAACGTGGACAACTGTCTCATAGAGGTGGACGGCCCTGAGGTGCCTATTTTTGATGGTAGTGCCAGGGTTTTTGTTGATGCCATTAATGAGGCAGGGATAAAAGAGCTTGATGAAGATCGCAAGTATTTTGTGATAAAAAAGAAGATGGTTTATGAGGATAAAGAGAAAGGGATCAAGATAGTTGCCCTGCCTTACGACCAGTTCAGTGTTGATGCACATATTTCATTCAACTCTTCAGTGGTGCTTGCCAACCAGTATGCCAGTATTGAATCCCTTGCAGAGTACGAAAAAGAGATAAGCTCATGCCGTACTTTTGTGTTCCTGCACGAGCTGGAGCCGCTTTTGAAAAATAACCTGATAAAAGGGGGAGACCTGGACAATGCGATCATCATTGTTGACAAAGAGGTTTCCCAGGATGAGTTAAACCGTCTTGCCGATCTGTTCGGGAAGCCACACATAAAAGTTCAGTCCATAGGTGTTTTAAACAATGTGGAACTTGCCTTCCCCAACGAGATGGCAAGGCACAAGTTGCTTGATCTTGTCGGAGACCTTGCCCTTGCCGGTATGCCGATAAAAGGAAAGGTCATTGCTACCAAGCCCGGCCACAAGTCTAATGTGGAGATGGCAAAACTGATCAGGAAAGAGATAAAAAAGAGAAGTTCAAAAATTGAGGTTCCGGAGTACGATCCGACCAAAGAACCATTATTAGATATCAATGACATAAGGGGAATGCTCCCTCACCGTCCTCCTTTCCTTCTTGTAGACAAGATCATAGAGATAGGTGAGAATCACATAGTCGGTATCAAGAATGTAACAATGAATGAACCGTTCTTTGTGGGCCATTTCCCTGATGAGCCGGTAATGCCTGCTGTGTTGCAGATAGAAGCAATGGCTCAATGCGGAGGTATTCTGGTACTGAACAATGTGGATGAACCGGAAAAATACAGTACTTATTTTCTTAAGATCGACAATGTGAGGATGAGGAAGAAAGTGGTACCGGGAGACACGCTGATATTCAAACTTGAATTTATAACAGAGATACGAAGAGGTGTGGCAAACATGCGGGGTACGGCATTTGTGGGAGATACCATAGTCTCGGAAGGGGAGTTTATGGCTCAGGTAATAAAGAACAAATAGATTAAAAAGTGATGAAACAACCATTAGCTTATATACATCCGGAAGCCAAAATAGCCTCCAATGTTGTTATTGAGCCGTTTGTTACGATCGATAAAAATGTTGTAATAGAGGAGGGAACAACCATTGCTTCCAATGTGACAATACTTGAAGGGTCAAGGATCGGGAAGAATTGTAAGATATTCCCGGGCGCTGTAATCGGGGCAATACCGCAGGATCTTAAATTTGCCGGAGAAGAAACAACTGTGGAAATTGGAGATAATACGACTATCAGGGAATATGTCACCATAAACCGCGGAACCAAGTCGAAAGGTAAGACCATTGTGGGCAAGAATTGCCTTCTGATGGCTTATGTTCATGTTGCCCATGATGTGGTAGTGGGAAACAATGTTATCCTTGTGAACACCGTTCAGGTTGCCGGTGAGGTGAAGATAGACGACTATGCCATCATTGGAGGCATGTCAGCAAT
>JALVJU010000299.1 GCA_027034005.1 Marinilabiliaceae bacterium | reverse complement strand
CCTTATACTCCGATGGTCGTGTCAAGTTTAAAGGAGATAGAGGAGTGGAACAACAAAGGGAAACTGCCGTATGTTTTCAAGACACCGTGGAGTTCGTCAGGCAGGGGGCTCTACCCGATAACGGAAGAGCAGTTTGTGAAGAGGAGCAGGATATGGGCAGAAAGCAGGCTTAAGCAACAAAAGAAACTGATAATCGAACCATGGCTGAACAAAATGCAGGACCTCTCTTTTCAGTTTTATATCCATGCGGATGGAAAGGTCGATTTTCTCGGGGTGAACTTTTTTGAGGCAGGCAGGACAGGGGAGTTTAAAAAGGAGTATGTGGGAATGCCTGAAGAACTAAAAAGCCGTCTTGCCGGTTTCTCTTTACCGGATGGCTGGATCGAAGAGTCTGCTTCTGTTTTGAAGGATGTTTTGAGAAGGGAGGGTTTTCATAAATTTTATTCAGGTCCAATTGGCATTGATGGGATTATTTTTTCTGATGATTTGGGGAAGATAAAAATCCACCCGTGCATTGAGATAAATTTCCGGCTCAATATGGGTTATGTAAATTTAAAATTAAAAGATATATTGCACCCTGAAGCAACAGGGGAGTGGACCATAAGGCAGTTCAAACCGGGAGAGTGGAAAAAGTTTGCAGGGGATAAGATAGAAGAGAGTCCTGTAAGGAGGGTAGATGGTAAGATATTTAAAGGATTTTTGCCATTTGTGCCAGTAACAGATGAGCAGCTTTACGGGGTGTGGGGAGAGATTTAAGCTCGAAGCCGGAAGAGGGAAGGTATAGTCGGCAGTTCTCGGTTAGCAGTCGGCACTTTCAAGTAGCCATATTGTTAGAGTTAAGAGATTAGAGTTAAATGTGATAGAAAGTTAAGTTTGTTGCCAGGTATATCGAATAAACAAATCATCAAATAACCATAGAGCCATTTAACCATTCATCATGACAGCAGTATTCATCTCATATCTTGTTTTACTCATAATCATAGTTGCCTATTCGGCACGGCTTTCGAAAACTAACGAGGATTTTGTTCTTGGGGGCAAAAAGCTTTCGGGCTATTCCCTGGCATTGTCGGAGAGGGCCACGGGCGAATCAGCCTGGCTGCTCCTGGGATTAACGGGCCATGCATATGCCGAAGGGATGGCATCGGTATGGGTGGCCGTGGGGTGTGTTACGGGGGTGATGGTAATCTGGTTTTTCCTGTCAGGGCCGATACAGCGTTACACCGATAAAACAGGGGCGCTTACCGTGCCGGGGCTTTTCATTAAGCGTTTTCCCGGTAACGACCGGAAGATAAGCATGGTCACATCCCTTATCATAATTTTCTTTTTCATGCTTTACATCGCTTCACAATTCTCGGGTGCCGGTAAGATATTCAACAACACATTCGGCATCGACCCGTTCTGGGGCATGGTGCTTGGTGGCGGTCTTGTAACTGTTTACACTATGCTTGGAGGATTTATCACAGTTGTTGCTACCGATGCTTTTCAGGCCATATTGATGGTGATAACCAGTGTTGTGCTGCCGATAGTTGCTCTGTTCGTGGCTTCCGCCCATGGCATTGACCTGAGCGGACTGGCACATTCTCATGGTGAGATGACAGCTAACGGGGCAGGTGTTTTTTCGGCAATCCTTATCATCAACGGCCTGAGCTGGGCTTTTGGGTATACAGGACAGCCGCAACTGCTGACACGGTTGATGGCACTCAAGAACAAAAAGGATGTTCTTGCAGGCAGGCGTGTGGCTGTAGTCTGGACAATGCTTGCTTACGGAGGTGCATTTATGATCGGTCTTGTCGGGTATCAGCTGGTGAAGGCAGGCCTGCTTGGTGATGTGTCGGCGAAGCTTGCTGCCGATTCGGAAAAGATAATGCCCACAATGGTGATGGTGCTTTTGCATCCTTTACTTGCGGGGATACTTCTTTCCGGTGCTGTGTCGGCAATGATGAGTACGGCATCGTCACAACTTATGGTTGCATCAACGGCAATTAGTGAGGATTTTATAGAGAGTTATGCAAAACATAAGATGACGCAAAGCCGAAAACTTCTTATAAATAAAATCTTGATACTGGTGGTGGGGGCTGTTGCTTTTATGATAGGGATATCGCTGGAAGAAACGGTGTACAGCCTGGTGTCGTATGCGTGGTCCGGGATAGGGGCGGCATTCGGGCCTGCTGTTATCCTGCTGCTTTTCTGGAAGCGGTTTTCTCTTTCAGGTCTTTTCGGTTCGCTTGCAGGCGGCACCCTGTCAACCATCATCTGGAAGACATGGTTTGCCGATACCACAGGCTTATCCGAACGCCTTGTAAGTTACCTTACTGCATTCGGACTGGCTGTGTTGCTGTCGCTCATGTTTCCGGGCAAAGAGCGTAACAATAACTGATTTTTATTTTTTATACACAAGCAATGCTGAATAAGTATTTACCCCTTCGCTTGAGTGACCGGAATACTTGATAGTGATCAGGTCTTCGGCAGATATCTTCTCTTTTTCGATAAAAGTGTTTATCTGTTCATCTATGGAGGTGTCGTAGTCATCGGTGCCTGTGTACTGAAAATGTTTAGTAAGCAAACTCTTCATAATTGTTTCTCTTTTGTGTGTTTTTGAACTTAAGGTCCATTTCGTGCCAGAAATCTTTTCCCTCTTCGGTCTTGTGAAATTCAAAAAAACCTTTCAGAGTGGGGCTGTCTTCGTAGTACTTGAAGTAATCCGCGGCTTTTTTTTCATTCTCAAAGCCGTAAGTTCTTTTGTTGTATTGTAATGCTTTTTTATAAACATTATGCTTTTTCAAAAATTGAACTACATTCATGAGTATAAGTTTAGGTTATTTAATGATAAATCTCTTTGTATCATATACGTTTAGGACATAAAAAAGTTTTGATTTAGAATGGAAATGTGATTAATCAGGCAAATGTTTGGATAAACGGGCAGATTCATAGGTCGGGGCATAAAGTAATCGGATGACTCTGAGTCATCCGATTACTCATAAACTCATAAAGCAGGTTAATATTTAAAAAGATGTTGTAAGGTTTGTGCGGAAAAACTATCTTTGCAAAAATATTTTTAGGCGTATAGCGTTCAAATATTAGTAAAATAAAGAACATTCGCAGTAAGTGCATTTGTAAATATTTCATTTTTATGAAGTTTAGATTTTTAGGAGTTGTTTTGTTTGTGATCCTGCTTGCAGGTTGCAGTGAGTACCAGAAAATACTGAAGTCACAGGATTACGACCTTTGGTATAAAACAGCAAAAGAGCTGTATTCACAGAAGCAGTACACCAAAGCCGCTACCCTGTTGGGGGAACTGAATAATATTTACAAAGGTACTGATAAAGCAGAGGAGGTAACATATCTGTATGCTAACTGCCTGTTCAACACCCATGACTACATGATGGCAGGGCATTATTACCGAGAGTTCGTAAAAACCTTCCCGTCAAGTCAGCTGGTTGAGGAGTGTCAGTTTCAGAGTGCATATTGCTATTACAAGCTGTCGCCAAACCCGCGTCTTGACCAGACAGACACTGAAAATGCCATTAATGAGTTTCAGTTGTTTATCAATATGTTCCCAAACAGTCCTAAGGTTGATGAAGCAACAAAGTACATTGACGAGCTGAACAACAAACTTGTTTACAAGTCATATTTGAGTGCCAAGCTTTATTTTAATCTTGGAAATTACATGGGGAACAACTACAGGGCTGCAGTGATAACATCTCAGAATACCCTGAAGAAATATCCCGATACTGAGTATCGTGAAGAGTTGTCTTTTCTGATTCTTGAGTCGAAATTCATTCAGGCGGTCAACAGTGTGCCAGAAAAGAAAGAAGACCGGATAAGGGATACCATTGATGAATATTATTCGTTCCTCAATGAGTTCCCGCAAAGTAAATATCTGAAAAAGGCTGAAAAGATATTTCAGCAGTCGGAGATGATGTTAAAAAGTATTTAAGAAAAATTAAATAACAGAGATATGCCGATAGATTACAAAAAGACGAATGCCCCGGCTACAACAATTACCTGGGACAAGAACGAGTTATCGAAAGATACGGGAAACCTGTACGAATCAATTGTTATTATCGCCAAGAGAGCAAATCAGATCGGTTCGGAGATCAAGGAAGAGCTGAACAAGAAATTACAGGAATTTGCGTCTTATACCGATAACCTGGAGGAAATTTTTGAGAACCGTGAGCAGATCGAGATATCACGTTTCTATGAGAGACTGCCAAAACCTACGGCAATTGCAGCGAAGGAGTTCATCGAAGGAAAGATCTATTATCGCAAACCTGAAGGTATACCTGATGGCAGGCCCGAAGATACTCCGGTAGCAGAGTAAGGATTATTTCCGTAAAAAATCATTGAGAAAAAGATAAAAGAGATGTAAAATTTCTTTTATCTTTTTTTTTGTGATATTTTTGAGATATGCTTGAAGGGAAAAAAATAATCCTTGGAATTACAGGTAGTATTGCTGCTTACAAGTCGGCATATCTGCTGAGGCTTCTGGTGAAGGAAAATGCAGAAGTACAGGTGCTGATGACCAAGGCGGCAAAGGAGTTCATTACACCTGTTACCATGTCTGCTCTTTCCGGCAAACCTGTTCTCGGTGAATTTTTTGAGAGCAGCGACGGCACATGGCACAGTCATGTTGACCTTGGGCTGTGGGCAGACCTGATGCTTGTAGCTCCGGCAACTGCAAACACCATGGGCAAAATGGCTGCCGGTATCTGTGACAATCTGCTGCTCACAACATACTTATCGGCAAAATGTCCTGTCCTTGTGGCTCCTGCCATGGACCTTGATATGTTTAGGCATCCTGCAAATAAGAGGAGTATGGAAAAGCTTCAGGAGTACGGTGCTGTTATCATTGAACCGGGTACGGGAGAACTTGCAAGCGGTTTGAGCGGTAAGGGCAGGATGGAAGAGCCGGAAATAATAGTGGAGAGGATCAAAGAGTTTTTTTCTGCCGAAGAATATAAGCCTTTAAAGGGGAAGAAGATATTGATAACTGCCGGTCCTACTTACGAGAAGCTTGATCCGGTAAGGTTTATTGGGAATTACTCATCTGGTAAGATGGGGTTTGCCATTGCTGAAGAGGCCGCAAAAAGAGGTGCAGAAGTTATTCTTGTAGCCGGTCCGGTGAAAGAGAAAACTGTTCATGCGTCGATAAAGAGGGTGGATGCGGAGAGCGCTGCCGAGATGAAGGAGGCATGTGAAAAAATGTTTCCTTTCGTTGATGCTGCGGTTATGGCTGCAGCCGTTGCCGATTATACCCCAAAAGACAAGGTAGAGAATAAAATGAAAAGGACAGGTGACAGCCTGGTGCTCGAACTTGTGCCTACAACTGATATTGCAGCGATGCTTGGCAAAATGAAAAGGGATGACCAGACGCTTGTTGGTTTTGCACTGGAAACAACTGATGCCAGGAAAAATGCTGCCGGAAAGCTGAAACGCAAAAATCTGGATTTTATAGTGCTCAACACGCTTGAGGATAAAGGAGCAGGTTTTATGGTTGATACGAATAAGATAACCATCATTGATAAAGAGAATAAAATTGAAGAATTTCCGTTAAAAACAAAGAGGGAGGTGGCTTTTGATATCGTATACCGCCTGATGTCGTATCTGAAGTAAATTTAATATGTTATTAAAAATAAAGACCGCGCTGATCCTTTTGTTCATTTTATTGCCGGGTATTAAGGCTCAGGAACTTCGATGCTCGGTACAGATTGAATCAAGGAAGATACAGGGTACAAACAAGAGTGTGTTTGAGACACTTCAGAAAGCGGTGACGGAATTTCTTAACAATACAAGTTGGACTAACGAGATATATTCCCAACAAGAGAGGATAGAGTGTAATATTCTTATAAATGTACAGCAACAGTTGTCCTCTGACGAGTTTAAGGGGACAATCCAGGTGCAGGCACGAAGACCTGTTTTCAATACATCATACAGCACGGTGACCTTCAACCGTAGGGATCAGGATATGCAGTTCTCTTATGTCGAGGACCAGCCGCTGGTTTTTAATCCAAATACATTTTCTTCGAACCTTGTTGCCGTTCTGGCATATTACGCATATATGATCATTGCTATCGATCACGATACATTTAAGCAGTACGGCGGCACCCCGTATTATCAGAAGGCACAGGATATCGTTACCCGGGCACAGAGTGCCAAAGAGCCGGGGTGGAAATCCTTTGAGAACAAAAAGAACCGTTACTGGCTGATAAATAAAATTCTGGATCAGTACCACCGCCCGTTACGTCAGTGCCTGTACGAATACCATATTAAAGGACTTGATATCATGAGTGATAAAACGCCGGAAGGAAGGGCTAATATCCTTTCTGCCCTGGAGGGATTGAGGAAAGTGGTGAAGCAGGAGCCGGGGTCTATTGCCATGCAGTTGTTTTTTGATGCCAAGTCGGATGAGCTTGTGAATATATTCTCCGGGGCATTCCCCATTGAAAAAGGCAAGGCAGCCACTTTGCTGAAGGAGATCGATCCTTCAAATATTAAAAAGTACGACAAACTAACCTCTTCTCAATAATGCTGAAAACATTAAGTATATCAAACTATGTGTTGATTGAAAAGATTGAACTCCCCCTGCATGACGGCTTCACTGTGATAACCGGTGAAACGGGGGCCGGAAAATCTATAATGCTTGGCGCTTTGTCTTTAATCCTTGGCAATAGAAGTGATGTGTCGGCACTGCTTGATAAATCGAAAAAATGTATAGTTGAAGCTGAATTCAGGATCGCAGGGTATGGAATGGAAGAGCTTTTCAACGAGTATGATGTGGACTACGAGGATTTTACAATTATAAGGAGAGAAGTGCTGCCAACCGGAAAATCAAGGGCTTTCATTAATGACACTCCTGTTAATCTTAATTTACTGAAGCAGGTAACATCACGGTTGATAGATATTCATTCACAGCATCAGAACCTGTTGCTCGGGGATAAGAATTTTCAGCTTATGGTAGTGGATACCGTTTTTGGGGATGCGTCACAAATCATGGATTACAAAAAGATGTATGTCGAATACTCGGAGCTTAACAGGGAGATTGACTCTCTTATCGAGGAGAATGACAAGCAGAAGGCCGATTTCGATTACATCCAGTTCCAGTTTGAGCAGCTTAACGAGGCAAATCTGAAAGAGGGGGAAGTGGAAGAACTGGAGAACGAGTTGCAGCAACTTACTCATGCCGAAGAGATAAAAATGAGCCTTTCGGGAGTTCACGAACTTTTGAACGGGGAACATCAACCGGCATTGGCGGCTTTAAAAGAGGCAAAATCAGTGCTTGAAAAGATAAAGGGTTTTCTGTCTGAGGCTGAGGATCTTACAGAAAGGCTTGAGGCCGCCTATATCGATCTTCAGGATCTTGCCGATGATGTTATGCGGAGATCGGAGAGTGTGGAATACGATCCGGAACTGATAGCCGTTAAACAGGAACGTCTCGACCAGCTTAACTCACTTTTGCATAAACACAGGGTTCCCGATTGTGCCGGCCTGGTCGCACTGCGGGATGAATATGAAGAGAAACTGAACAGGTTCAGTTCTTTCGATGAAGAGCTGGATGCGCTGAAAGGGAAACGGGATAAGATTGAGAAGAAACTGATGAAGCAGGCCGATTTGCTGACACGTTCACGCCGTTCAGTTTTTGATATCATTACTCAGACAATTTTGAGGCAGTTGTCGGAACTGGGAATGGAGCATGCCCGTTTTGAGATACGTCACAAACTACTTGAAAAACCCGGATTGAACGGACAGGATGAGATAGTTTTCATGTTTTCGGCAAACAAGAACGGAGACCTGGCCCCTATCGATAAGGTGGCTTCTGGAGGTGAGATGTCACGCCTGATGCTGGCCATAAAAGCTTTGCTTAGCACATCGAAAGGATTGCCTACAATTATTTTTGATGAGATAGATGCAGGGGTTTCCGGTGAAGTGGCCGATAAGATGGGACGCATTATGGGAGAGATGGCTGCAACGCTCCAGGTGATAGCTATAACACATCTGCCGCAAATTGCCGTTAAAGGGAACCATCATTTAAGAGTATTCAAAACCGATAGTAAGGATAAAACGATATCAGGAATTACGGAACTGAACGAAGATGATAGGGTTGTGGAGATTGCCAAGATGCTCAGCGGTGCAGATCTTTCCGATGCTGCCCTTGATAATGCCCGCGCCTTGCTTCAAAACTGACCTTTCAAGCAACTCTTCCGGTTTGCATGTTTACATATCTCAGAACAAAGCGGTATTATATTTGTTTAGTAAGCAACACTTGGTGTATATTTGCAGCAGAAAATTTAATATTTTAATTATGGGATATAATTTATTGAAAGGAAAAAAAGGAATCATTTTTGGCGCTCTTAACGACAAGTCCATAGCCTGGAAGGTTGCAGAAAAAGCTTATGAAGAAGGTGCTGAGTTTACTCTCAGTAACACACCTGTTGCCTGCCGCATGGGTGAAGTTATCGAACTTAGCAAAAAATGCAATGCAGAACTTATTCCGGCTGATGCAACCAAGGTTGAGGACCTTGAGGAGGTTTATAAAAAATCGATGGAAGTGCTTGGCGGTAAGATAGATTTTGTTCTTCACTCTATCGGTATGTCGTTGAATGTGCGTAAAAAACGTGTTTATCACGATCTTGATTATAACTACCTTCAAAAGACTCTTGATATCTCGGCAATATCATTTCACAAGGTGATGCAGGTAGGATTTAAACTAGATGCCATCAATCAGGGTGGTTCTATCCTTGCCCTTTCGTATGTTGCTGCACAGCGCACGCTGTACGGATATAATGATATGGCTGATGCAAAAGCTCTGCTTGAGTCCATTGCCAGAAGTTTTGGATATATTTTCGGAAGGGAGAGAAGGGTGAGGGTCAATACCATCTCGCAGTCACCTACACCAACAACAGCCGGTAGCGGTGTGAAAGGCATCGATGGCCTGATGGATTTCTCCGATCGCATGTCTCCCCTCGGTAATGCATCGGCAGAGGATTGTGCCAATTACTGTGTTGTGATGTTCTCGGACCTTACAAAGAAGGTTACAATGCAGAATTTGTATCACGACGGCGGTTTCTCAAGTATGGGTATGAGTATGAGAGCCATGACCCAATACAATAAGAGTTTTGAAAATGAAGATGTTAGCACCAAATACTAATAGTTGAAATTAAATTTTAAAAATCTTCATTAAATAACTAATTTTGCCCCGCGTAAAAGCCAGTGCAATTAAGTTTAGCTTTTTTGTCTTACCCCGACCCTAAAGGGAACCTGCCCGACTACCACGGTCAGGCGGGCCCAAAAAGCTAAATGATACGTCTTGATTTTTAATGATTTCTCCCTTTAGGGTTGGGGTGAAAAATCATTGAAAATCAAGATTTGTTCTTTAACTTAATAGCATTGGCGTAAAAGCGGGGTTTTGTTTTTTAATTTTGAACAATTTAAAAAGCATTTGGCGCAAGTCAAAGTGCTTAAAAAAAATATATGATGGATAAAATTCAGATCAATCACTTAAGAGAACTTGAGGCGGAATCGATCTTTGTGATAAGGGAAGTTGCTGCTCAGTTTGAGAAGCCGGTGATGTTGTTTTCAGGAGGTAAGGATTCGATAGTTATGTTCCATCTGGCCATGAAAGCTTTTTATCCGGCCAGGATACCTTTCCCAATGCTTCATGTGGATACAGGACATAACTTTCAGGAGACGCTTGACTATCGTGATAAGTTGATGGCCGAGACAGGGACAAAGCTTATCGTGGCTTCAGTTCAGGAGAGTATCGATAAAGGTCGTGTCGTGGAAGAGAAAGGGGTAAATGCAAGCCGTAACAAGCTTCAGACAACGACCCTGCTTGATGCCATAGAGGAGCATAAGTTTGATGCAGCTATGGGCGGAGGCCGCAGGGACGAGGAGAAAGCCCGTGCCAAAGAGCGTTTCTTCTCTCACCGTGATGAGTTCGGCCAGTGGGATCCCAAGAACCAGCGTCCGGAACTTTGGAACCTGTTCAACGGCAGGAAGCACATGGGAGAGCATTTTCGTGTATTCCCAATAAGTAACTGGACTGAGATGGATGTATGGCAGTATATTTATATGGAGAAGATAGAACTCCCGAGTCTGTATTTTACTCATCGCCGTAAGGTCTTCCAGCGTGATGGAGTGTGGTTAGCCCTGGCTCCATTTATGCAGCTTAAGCCGGATGAGAAAGTGGTTGAAATGGAAGTGCGCTGCCGTACTATCGGTGACATAACTTGTACCGGTCTTACTCTTTCCAATGCCAATTCACTTGAGGATATCATTCATGAGGTGGCTACGACAAGAACTACGGAACGTGGCGGTCGTGCTGATGACAAAAGGTCAGAGTCAGCTATGGAGGACAGAAAAAAAGAAGGTTATTTTTAATGTTGTAATGCTGCAATGATTTAATGCTTAAAAGATAAATTAGCATTACATCAATAGATCATTACATCATTCAATCATTGAATTATAAAAAAATGGGAAAAGAATCAGGATATTTAGATATGGAGCTTTTGCGCTTCACCACCGCAGGAAGTGTCGATGATGGTAAAAGTACTTTGATAGGCCGTTTGTTGTACGACAGTAAGGCTATTTTCGAAGATCAGATGGAGGCCATTGAACGTGCCAGTGAGCGTGCCGGCAACGAAGATGTAAACCTGGCACTTCTTACCGACGGACTGAAAGCAGAGCGCGAACAGGGTATTACCATCGATGTGGCCTACCGTTATTTTGCCACTCCGAAGCGTAAGTTCATCATTGCCGACACCCCGGGACATATCCAATACACACGTAACATGGTTACGGGTGCAAGTACGGCAAACCTGGCTCTTATACTTGTTGACGCCCGTCACGGAGTGCTTGAGCAGACACTCAGGCATGCGTATATCGCATCCCTTTTGCAGATACCTCATGTTATCTTCTGCATCAACAAGATGGATCTTGTGGACTACAGCGAGGATAGGTTTGAGGAGATAGTGAAGGACCTGGAGGGAGTTGCATCAAAACTTAGTGTGAAAGATATCCGTTATGTGCCAATAAGCGCCCTGAAAGGTGACAATGTGGTTGCCCGTTCAAAAAATATGGACTGGTACGACGGCCCGACGCTGATGTATCTGCTGGAGAATATTCACATAGGCAGTGATATCAATACTCAGGATTTTCGCTTCCCTGTTCAGTACGTGATTCGTCCGCAGTCGAAAGATTTTCCTGATTACAGGGGCTACGGTGGAAGAATTGCCAGCGGTTCGGTAAATGTTGGAGATGAAGTAACAGTTCTGCCTTCAGGTTTTTCATCCAAGGTAAAAACCATTGATCTTTACAAAGATTCGTTTGAAACGGCCATTGCACCGCAGTCTGTTGCCATCACTCTTGAAGATGATATCGATATTAGTAGGGGAGATATGATAGTCCGTGAAGGAAATGTACCGCATACCTCTCAGGACATCGATGTGATGATATGCTGGTTCAACGAACGCAAACTTGTGCCGAGAGGCAAGTATGTGATAAGGCATACTACAACTGAAGCAAGATGCCTTGTGAAAGATGTGAATTTCAAGATGGATATCAATACCCTTGAAAGAAATTATGATGATAAGGAGATAAACATGAACGATGTTGCACGCATCTCCATCCGCACAACAAAACCTCTGTTCTACGATTCATACAGCCGTAACCGCACTACGGGAAGCCTTATTATGATTGATGAGGCAACGAACGAAACTGTTGCTGCCGGAATGATAGTATAAAAATATTGTTTGGATTGAATCATCGGATGACTTCAAGCCATCCGATGACTCTATCCCCTTTTTTTAGAACCTGAACCCCAAGGTAAGTATCACCCTGTTGTCTTTAGATTTTATCCTCGCCGGTTCCGGCGTTCCATGGTAATCGTTCCATGACGGATCCCAGTTGTAGTTGTAGTAATCGTATTCCGTGGTTGAAAGTACATAAGCTGCATCAATGAAATACTTCATGGTCCTGTAACCTATACCGCCTGAATATGTATAAAATTTTGAAGGATTATCTTCATAATCTTTTTTGTAAGGTGAAGATTGCGTTGAAAAACCACCGCGAAGCCCAAGTGCCGGTGTGATCTTTACTTCTATTCCTGTTCTGAAATTATTTGTGTTCCTGAATTTTTCATCGATCTGCCGGTTTAGTGTTTGCAGATAATCATCAGCATAAGTCAGCGGCCTGAATTCTGTTCCCTTGTAATTCTTGAATTCGTAATCAAAGCTCAGTATCATATATTTTCCAAGTATCAGGGCAGCTGAACCTACTGCTTTCATTGGAGTTCTGAACTTGTAGTTGTATTCCCCGTATGGAGAATGTTCATCAGGAACAAAATTATCGAGATAATGTGCTTCTATCATGCTGTTGTAATGTTCCCAGATGTTGTAGTACGAAGGGGTGTGAACAGCCGCACCCAGTCTTATAAAAGGAAGAGGTCGTGCTATGATGCCAAATTTGAAATTAAAACCTGTGCCTGACTGATGCAGGTATGTGTGATAGTTGTAATAATCAAGGTCGGTATCAAAGGCAGGTGTAAGCCCGTATGTGTTATACTCGGAATACATTGTTGATTCGGTGTATTGAATACTCTGAATGCCCATTGATGCACCTATCATCAGTTTCTGACTGATGTTTATCCCAAACGAGAACAGGTATTCGCCGGCATATCCATCTTTGCTTATCAGCTTTCTCTGATCCAGTCCGTCGCGTGCTCTCCAAATGACATTTCCGTTCTGGTCAATGCCTTCATAGGCATTGAAGTAGCTGTCGGCGATTCCGGGCAGAGTGTCAAGCAGCCATGTATAAAATGCAAGGCTGCTTCC
>JALVJU010000298.1 GCA_027034005.1 Marinilabiliaceae bacterium | reverse complement strand
ATCAATGCTGATTCAATATTGGTTTTTACATCATTCCAGTTTGTGGGAATAATCATTTCAGGTTGTTCATTTTCTTCGGCATCAACAAAATAAGTTAAGCTTTTAAGGGCTAAGAAAATGGATCCTTCCGGATATTTTTGTGTATAAAAATTAAATATTTCCTGTAAAGTATATTGTTTTAATAAAAAATATAAGTCTATAAAATCTTTTTTAGTGCCTCTTCCTGTAATGGCAGCAATCTTCATTGCGGCAATATCTTTTGTTCTTGCTATAACCAATTCATTTTCTAAAATTGGTTTTTCCAACCATTGATAATGATAGTTAACAAAATCAACTTTAACATTGTCAATAGAATATATGTTAATGTTTTTTGATTGTTTAAGAACCACCAATTTTCCAATTTTTTTCAATTCATTCAAAATGATGATATGATCATCCTCACTAATAATGCCAAAAAAATCCAGATCAATAGATTTACGATGCCCTAATTGTAAAGCCAATGCCGTTCCACCCACAAGCCGCAGTCTGGATAGCTCTTTTATTTGGTATATTTTTTTTAAGATACCCAGTGTGTGCGGTTCAATCGTTTTGTATTGTAACATAAAAATTTTTCTTGAGGAATATTTGATAGCATTGAAATAAAAGAGAGTGCCTTTTCATCTAAATCTCTTACATTTAACATGGTGCTCGCAATAACATCAATGCCATAATAATTGTATATTATTTTCCAATCATATATTAAACCATATTCAAGTACATTTTTAATAATGGTTCGCTTATTTTTTTCAAAATCCAGTTCGTCCCGGTTAATGTCCCAGAAAAGATGCTTTGAAAAATCGTTTATTGATACCTTTTTTTCCATATCTGACAGATTATACAAATAAAGTTATAAAAAAATAAACTTTATTCCTTATTTCCGCAAGTTGTTTAATTATTCTCCGGATTATTGCAAATTGTTTTTGTCTACAAATCTGCCAGCCTAATTGCGTATTCAGGTAGACCTGCCCGAATGCAATAGTCGGCGGGTTACATGGAATAGCACGGATTGTTTTAGTAAGAGGATCTCATTAGTGAAAATTAGTGTAACCCTCCTGACCGTGCAGTTCTACCTGGCTACGCAGTTAGACAGGCGGGTAGGTTAGTGTATGAAGCAATGCTTTCTCAAAAATAGTAAAGCGCTAATGCCATCAAATTTCTTCTTCTTCTTCCACTTCTTAAATTGTTGCTTTCAGTAACTTACCGGTTTACACGCCTACGGCATGGTGACTCACACACGAATCACCCGCACATACCTTAGTACGGTGCAAAAATAGTAAAGTTTCAGGTGGTTTTTGAGATAAAACGAATTCTTTTTTTATTTGTTTTACGGGTAACGAAAGTTATGCTTTTTTCACCTGGTTTAAGATGAATTCAAAGGCTTTTTCTACCCCTTCTTCTATCGATAATTCGGCAGTATTTATTGTTATGTCCGCATTATCCGGACGGTCGAACGGGGCTGATATGCCGGTGAAATTCTTGATCTCTCCCGACAGGGCTTTTTTGTACAATCCCTTGGGGTCTCTTTCAATGCAAACCTCTACCGGGGCGTCAACGAAAATCTCAATAAAATCATCCTTTCCTATTATCTCCTGGGCCATATGGCGGATATCGTTTGTAGGGGAGATGAAGGCATTGATAGTGATTATGCCGCAGTTCAGGAACAGCTTGTTCACTTCGGCTATGCGCCGGATATTCTCTGTGCGGTCTTCAGCCGTAAAGCCCAGGTTATTGTTGATGCCTGTACGTATGTTATCGCCATCGAGCACCTGGGTAAAGTATCCGTGCTCTGCCAGTTTCTTTTCAAGCCCGGATGCCAAGGTTGATTTCCCTGAGCCCGAAAGGCCGGTTATCCATATCACTTTTGCGTTTTGCTTAAGGTAATTCTCTTTGTCTTCTCGTGTCAGATATATGTTTGTTGGATGAATGTGCTTCATGGATGTTCGATTTATGATGTATGATATACGATGTTTTATATACGATTTATGATGTACGATGTTTTTATTTCCTTTTTTCCTCTAATGACCTTCTGGTGACTATGAATATTGATGCCAGTTCATGTGCTTCGTTCTTTAAGTATGGTAATTTGTTTTTTTCTCGAACTTGCAAATTAATATCCTCAATAAATTCTAACCAAAATTCAGACTCGTCAGCTTCTTCTATAACAATGCTGAGTTTAGAACGATAAGCCGCTCTTGATTGTCCAGGCATGAAGCTCTGTAATTCGCAGCTACTGAAGAACAGCATCTTATCAGTTGTCCTCTTATATGATTTCCAATGAAAGTATTTGGCAATCCCTCGCAAAACATGATACAATCAATTGCAAATTGCTTTGTGCGTTTTTTTAAATCTGTTTTATCCATTTTAGGTAAGATTTATGATTTACGATGTATGATGTTAGATTTTTTTATGTACAATGGTTAAAAAAATAATTTTGTTTTAGTTATTTGAGCTGAATAAAATATAAATATATTTTCCACATCATCCATCATCATACCTCACATCGTCCATCCCCATCCCGTTTCACGGGACTTCGCTATTGCTCAGCGTCCTCACATCGTCCATCTCTACGTCTCACAACTTCACGTCTTTCATGTCAATGACAAGTGTGTAGCCGATATTACTTATTGAAATATAAAGTTTTTTATCTCCCTGCACCTCTTTGATAATTCCTTTAACTCCTTTCAGGGGCCCGGAAGTTATAGTTATCTCTTCACCTTTTTTCAGGCTCCGTTGTTGCACGTCGAACTCAATGTTGTTTTCGATGGTCCTGCGCATTGCTTCTATCTCATGGTCGGGGATGGTAACTGCCTTTCCTTTGTGAGAGACATATGCGACTACGCCCCGTGCATCAAACACCTTACGGTAATCGGATTCGGGTATGTGGATGAAAATGTAGGAACTGATAACCGGAACATCTACCCACTTTTTGCGGTCGCTCCACTGGCGTAACACTCTCTTAAGCGGAAGGTAAGCCTTTATTCCCATATCGGTAAGCTGCTCCAGTACCTTCTTTTCAGCCCTTGATTTGGTGTAAAGTGCGTACCACTTATATTCTTGTTCTTTTGTATCCAATTCTGTTGGTTTTTAGGTTGCACGAAAATAGTGAAAAAAAGTAAATGGTTAAAGTGTTTCTAGGGTTAAATGGCTCTATGGCTAAAGGGTTCTAGTGTTCTATGGCCTGCCTGTCTAACTGCGTAGCCAGGTAGAGCTGCGACAGTCGGGCAGGCCCGATCAAAGTTTTTTTGAATAGAAAATTACTTATCCGCTTTTAAAGAAAGGCTGGGGGAGCGCCTGCTGTCAACTTATATTTATGCTTCAAAGTAAAAGGGCTAGAGTTTCAATTTATCGATCAAATAAGGTTGAACAAATATCTGTTGTTCGTGAGTATCTGTTCTGTTTAAATTGACAACAAAAGACTTTTCTAATTTGTTAGCACTTAAAAACTGGGTTAATGCCCTTATTTTCCTGGGTTTGTCAAATCTTTTAAATTTTACTTCAAATGGAACTAGAATATTGTTTTGTGATTTGATTATAAAATCAATTTCTGTTCCGGTTGATGTCCGGTAAAAAAAGATATTCTTGAGTCGTTGAGAATATTGAAGTTGAATAAATACAAAATTTTCAAAAATCTGCCCGTTATCAACTCTTACCATGATGTCGTTGAAACTGTTATAAATCATATTTCGTAGACCTGTATCAAAGAAAAACACTTTTTTCATTTTTGTTATTTCTTTTCTTTTGTTTGTTGAATAAGGTTTTATTAGCCTGATAACAAACATTTGCTCCAGGATATACAAAAAGCCTTCACATGTTTTATAAGGTATTTGTAACCTCTGGGAGAGTTCATTCACATTAACTAAATTTCCTATTTGTGCCGAAAGGATTTGTAGCAAGTTGTTGAATGCTAATATATTTTCATTTTTAATAAATTGTTTTACATCACGCAACAAGTATGTTTTATATATGTCATTAAGAAGTTCTGTTTTTTCAGATAGATCATTACACAACGCAACTTTAGGCAATCCTCCATATGTCATATATTCAAATAAATATTGTTGTATCTTAGGGAACAGAATATTAATGTTGTCCCCATAATTGCATTTTAATAATTTACTGTGAAGTTCTTCGTTTTTAAATTTTACATATTCAGTGAATGAAAGTGGAAACACATTTAATGTCCTTACTCTGCCAGCAAGCGATTCTTCTATCTTTTGAGTTATTTCCAGGCTAGAACTACCCGAACATAGAATCTTGATGTTTTTATATTTATCTACCAACAATTTGAGCATAGTAGAAATGTTGTTAATGTATTGGAATTCATCAATTACAAGTAAAATATCAAAATTTTGATTGCTGTTTATGGTAAGATACTGTTCAATTGTAGAGAGTTTGATGAATAGACTTATTGTTTCCGGATCTTGTCCATAAAGCCAAATGTGTTTTTTGTTCCCGGCAAACATTTCCATAAGGGTGGTTTTGCCAACCTGTCTTGCTCCGAGTAAAACGACTATCG
>JALVJU010000297.1 GCA_027034005.1 Marinilabiliaceae bacterium | reverse complement strand
GTGAAAATGCCGATGAGTATGAAGAGATTGCTTTGCCCTTGCTGAGGGAAAAGATTGATATGCTGACAGATGCGGGGTACGAATACAGTGATATCTGTATTTTGGTGAGGAAAACGGATGAGGGAAAAATGATATCGGAGTACCTGCTTGGAAATCAGGAGAAACGCTATCCTGTGATTTCAGATGAAACACTTGTACTTGAGAGTTCTCCGGCTGTGCTTCTTGTGGTAGCTAAACTAGAGTTCATAAACAACCCTGAAAATGAGATACTGAGATCGCACATCAGATTGTATGAAAAGATATTGAGAGAGAAGGGTGAGTATTCGGTAGAGAGTCTGGATGCAGGAATGCTCAATGAAGAGCCCGGTAAGGATATTGAAGAGTTACTGAATTCGCTTCCGGAGCTGAAAGGGAAACCGTTGTTCGAATTGACCGAGACACTTGTCAGGCAGCTCCCTGAGTGGATAAAGGATGATCAGCAGCCCTATCTTAAAGAGTTGCTTAACAGAGTGCAGGAGTTTATCAATAGTGAGTCAGTCAATCTTGCTGATTTTATTGAGTGGTGGGACGATAAGGGTCATACTTCGGCAATCGCCATCCCCGAAGGGCAGAATGCCATAAAGATAATGACTGTGCATAAATCGAAAGGGCTTGAGTTCAAGGCAGTGATAGTCCCGTTCTGCCACTGGCAGCTTGACAGGAAAAGCCATGACAGTCTGATCTGGTGCAAGCCCGATTCTGCGCCTTTCAACAAGCTGGAACTGGTCCCGGTCGCATACACAAACAGACTGATAAAAACACGGTTTTACTCGCAATTCATAAATGAGCGGCTTTTGCAGTATGTCGATAACCTGAACATCCTGTATGTTGCTTTTACCCGGGCAAGAGAGGCGCTTGTGGCCATTGGGATGAAAAAGGTTTACCAAAAAGAGCCGGACAAACTGGAAACGATATCCGATCTGCTGATAAAAACCATAGAAGAAAATGCCGGAAGTTTGAGCGATGAGCTAAAAGATAACGGGTTGGAATGGGATGAAGATGCGTTGCATTTCCGGTTTGGAACAGTTCCTGTAAAAAGCGGGTCAAAGCAAGTGCAGGAGGCAGTTCCTGCCGAGCCCTTTAAAACTATCCCCCTTGGCAGCAGGATAAAGATACATACCGACAGCAACGCCATGCAGCCCGAATTGCTGGAAGATTACCGTGTGCACGGGAAGATAATGCACCTGCTTTTTGAGAAGATAAAGACTGTTGACGATATTGGCTCTGCAATTGATGCTCTGATATTCGAGGGTAAACTCCTTTCGGAAGATAAGGGTAAGCTGCAGGCTAAAATTGAAGAGCTGCTCTCAGGAAGCCCGTTCAATGATTGGTTCAGCGGAAAATACAAGGTGCTTAACGAGGCATCGATACTGCAACGGTCAGGTACGGTGAGGCCCGACAGGGTGCTGATCGGCTATGACAAAGTCATTGTTATCGATTACAAGTTCGGGCAAAAGAAAAGCAATAAGTACATAAGGCAGGTTAAGCACTACATGGAGCTTATACGCAGTATGGATGAGGGATACAAGAATGTTGAAGGTTATCTGTGGTATGTGAGCAAAGGGAGTGAACTGGAAAAAGTGGAGTAGGGGGCTTGTAGCGGAGATGCAGGCAACGAATGCTGTCAGATGCCGCTATGCCTTCCCTGAAAAATTATCTGAAGTATCGCCGGAAAGTTGTATCTTTGCCGCTCGGATAAATTTAAGCCATTACAGAGAAAAATATTAGAAAGATGCAGATCGAGAACAAAATAAAAAACACCGTAGCAGAGGCGATAAAAGAGCTTTACGGACAGGATGTTGACAGTAATTCTATTCAGCTGAACCTTACAAGGAAAGACCAGAAGGGAGATTTTACCGTTGTTGTTTTTCCGCTTTTAAGGATATCGAAGAAAAATCCCGAGGAGACCGGAAAAGATATTGGCAACTATCTGAAAGAGAAACTGTCGGAGATAGCTGAGTTTAAGGTCATCAAAGGATTCCTGAACCTGCTTCTTTCACATTCGTACTGGATCAATTCGTTAAATGAGATAAAGGATACCGAGGAGTATGGGTTTACTCATGCCACAGATGAGTCGCCGCTGACCATGATAGAGTACTCATCTCCAAATACCAACAAACCGCTTCACCTTGGCCATATCAGGAATAACCTTCTTGGTTACTCTCTTTCACGCATCGTTGCATCAATGGGAGAAAAGGTGGTCAAGACAAATATCGTAAACGACCGGGGTATCCATATCTGCAAATCAATGCTTGCATGGCAGAAGTGGGGGAATGGCGCTACACCTGAAAGTACCGGGAAAAAAGGTGATCATCTGGTTGGTGATTTTTATGTGAAGTTCGATCAGGAGTACAAAAAAGAGATTGCAGCACTGATGGATAAAGGGCTGTCGAAGGAGGAGGCTGAAAAGCAAACAAAACTGATGGAAGAGGCCCGTGAGATGCTTCGCAAGTGGGAGGCAAAGGACCCGGAGGTGTACGAGCTTTGGAAGATGATGAACGAATGGGTTTACAAAGGTTTTGATGAAACTTACAAGGCTCTTGGGGTTGATTTCGACAAGATATATTACGAATCGGAAACATATTCGGTTGGTAAGGAAGAAGTTTTAAGGGGGCTGAAAGAAGGCCTGTTTTACCGCAAGGAGGACAACAGTGTCTGGGCCGACCTGTCGGCAGAGGGGCTTGATGAGAAGTTGCTTCTCAGGGGTGACGGCACAAGTGTTTACATGACACAGGATATCGGTACCGCCAAGATGCGTTTCAACGACTTCCCTATCGACAAGATGGTGTATGTGGTAGGGAACGAGCAGATATATCACTTTAAAGTCCTTTCTCTGCTTCTTGACAAGCTTGGGTACAAGTGGGGGAAAGACCTTGTGCACTTCTCTTACGGCATGGTGGAACTGCCCGAAGGTAAGATGAAGTCGCGTGAGGGAACTGTTGTGGATGCCGATGACCTTATTGCCGAGATGGTGAACACAGCCCGCGAGATGTCGAAAGAGCTTGGTAAACTTGACGGCTACACAGAGGAGGAGGCGGAAAAGGTTTACTACACCATTGCCATGGGGGCCCTGAAATATTTTATCCTGAAAGTGGATCCCCGTAAGAACATGACCTTCGATCCAAAGGAATCTATCGACTTTAACGGTAACACAGGGCCATTCATTCAGTATTCTTATGCCCGTATTCGGTCTGTTCTCAGAAAGGCATCTGACAAAGGGACAGCAATTCCAGAAAAACTGAATGACAATGCAGAGCTGACAGAGAAGGAGACACAGCTGCTGAAAATGGTGCTTAACTTCCCCAATATCGTTGAGGAGGCAGGTAAGGTTTACAGTCCGGCTATCATAGCCAACTATGCCTACGACCTTGCAAAGGAATTCAATCAGTTCTATCATGAAATGCCCATAGTGTTTGAAGAAGATGCTTTAAAACGCGAGGTGCGCCTGGTGTTATCAGAGAAAGTTGGCGATATCATTAAACAAAGTATGTGGCTGCTTGGCATTGATGTGCCGGAAAGGATGTAGGATATAGCCTGAAGCTCGAAGCTTGAAGCTTGAAGCTGGAAGGATGTGTTAGTTTATTGTTTTCAGTCGGCAAGGCATTTGGTAAAGTGTTGTAACTTTTGTTGTCAGCATTTCTTGCGAAGTGTTGGCAAAATGAATGACTTGCCTGGAACATGATGATAGTTTGATCCTAATTGATCAGTTTTGTCTGTGATATCAGTGTTCTTTTCCACAGATGTTTTGGGGGAAGAGGTTACTTCCTGAACAGTTCCAGCCAGGCGATGGCAGCTTCGGGGGTTGAAAACACTTTGCGTTGCGTGTGGCTGCCCAATGACAGATGTGAAAAAATGGTTAGCATGGCAGTGGTGCGGGGAGAAGAGGCTACAAAAGCTGCCTTTACGAATTTGTATTCTTTTGTCGAATTAAGGGCAAGATGGGATATTTTTGAATAATCTTTAATGGAGAAATTCAGAATTGCTTTTCGGAGATCGTATATCAAAAGAAGATAATCTCCTTTTATCCGTCGTTCAGAGAAATTTTTGCTTAACTCTACCAATTCTTCGTAGGTAAAAATACCTTCGAAATTTATGTGAAAGATATTATCTATTAATTTATGACTTATCATTTTATCCTGAAAATAAAAATACGACCTGGTTTTATCTGGAGAACCATGCTTTGAGTTCTTTGGATAGAAGTATGTGTTTTAAAATGTTACGTTTTGTGTCATCAGGAAGCTCCTGAAGGATAATATCTATTTCGGTATTTTTAATATCATTGTTCTTTTCGTCAGTTAAAATTTTCTTTAAGTCTTTTGATTTTGCCCCTGTCAACTCATTCTCGAATACTTCCCAGATAAAACTAAGGCTGATACCATTATCTGAATTGTGAATAAAAATGGTATCGGAAAGTTCTATCTCATTTATGATAACCTGTAATGTTTCACGGCAGATCAGTTTCACCGGATCCTTTGAGCCGGTTTCGTCACGCAGTGACCAACTGTTAAATTCATATTCTATCGAT
>JALVJU010000296.1 GCA_027034005.1 Marinilabiliaceae bacterium | reverse complement strand
CTGGTGAACACTCCGGAATATCTTGATTCGGTCTGCAAAGTAGCTTTCAGGAACGGATACCAGGTCAACACCCATGCCATTGGGGATTCAGGGGTAAGGACGGTGCTGGATATCTACTCGAAATACCTTAAGCCGGGCAATGGCCGCAGATGGCGTATCGAGCATTCACAGGTTGTGGCAGATGAAGATTTTGCCTTATACGGGAAACTAAATGTGATACCGGCCGTAAACACAACACATGCCACTTCGGATATGTACTGGGTAGAAGAGCGGCTCGGCCCGGAAAGGACAAAGAATGCTTATGCTTACAAACGGCTTTTTAAGGAGAACGGCTGGCTTACAAACGGAAGTGATTTTCCGGTGGAGAGCATAAATCCACTTTATAGTTTTTATGCGGCAGTCGCACGAAAAGACCTGAAAGGTTATCCCCCGGGAGGGTTTCAGCCGGAAAACGCCCTGACAAGGGAGGAGGCACTTAAGGCAATGACTATCTGGGCTGCAAAAGGCAGTTTTGAGGAGAAGGAGAAAGGGAGTTTAGAGCCCGGGAAGTATGCCGATTTTGTAGTGACCGACAGGGATATCATGAAGTGCGATATCATGGAAGTGCCAAAGACAAAGGTTGTTTATACTTTTTCGGGCGGGGAGATGGTTTTTCCGGGTAAAGAAATACCTGATATCAAATAACGAACATAGAATATAAGAAAAATCTTTATTCGTAATTCTGGACTCGATATTCAAAAAGTGTTTTATATCAAAGAAATGTCAGTAGGGATAAAAGATTTGAAAAAAATATGAGTTGAATTATTTATATGTCGTAATTTTGAAATATTAAATCAAAAAGAAATACAAATGAAAATAGCAATCGTTGGTACCGGATACGTCGGACTTGTTACCGGTACTTGTTTTTCAGATACAGGAGTAAATGTTACATGTATTGATATAGATCAAAAGAAGGTAGACAATCTTAAAAAAGGCATAATTCCCATTTATGAGCCTGGTCTTGAGACTATGCTGAAAAAGAATGTAGAGAAAGGGCGTCTGGATTTTTCAACCAGTCTGAAAGAGAGCATTCAGGATGCTGAGGTTGTGTTTATCGCTGTGGGGACACCTCCCGATGAGGATGGCAGCGCGGATCTTACACATGTTCTTAATGTTGCCCGTGAGATAGGTAAGCATATGGACCACTATCTTGTGGTCGTTACCAAAAGTACGGTGCCTATCGGTACATCTAAGAAGGTTAAGGCAGCAATTCAGGATGAGTTGGAGAAGAGAGGCGTGGAGCTTGATTTCGACGTTGCTTCAAACCCTGAGTTTCTTAAAGAGGGAAATGCTATTGACGATTTTCTGAGGCCCGACCGCATAGTTGTTGGGACTGAATCGGAAAAGGCAAGGAAAGTTATCGAGAAGCTTTACAAGCCATTTTTGCTCAACGGCCACCCTATACTGTTCATGGATATCCCATCGGCTGAGCTTACCAAGTATGCGGCCAATTCGATGCTGGCAACAAAGATTAGTTTTATGAACGATATTGCCAACCTTTGTGAGTTAGTTGGGGCCGATATCGCAATGGTGCGTAAGGGTATCGGATCCGATTCACGCATAGGGAATAAATTCATTTATGCAGGCATTGGTTATGGTGGTTCTTGCTTTCCTAAAGATGTGAAGGCGATAATCAAGACTGCCGAGGATTACAACTATTCGCTGCGTTTGCTGAAGGCCGTAGAAGCGATAAATGAAGACCAGAAGTCGGTGATGTACACCAAGATCAAGCAGCATTTCGGATCGAACCTTGCAGGAAAGACTTTTGCCATTTGGGGATTGTCGTTCAAGCCCAATACAGATGATATGCGCGAGGCGCCTTCGTTAGTCATCATCAATCATCTTGTCAAAGCAGGTGCGAAAGTCAAGGCTTATGACCCCGTGGCTATGGAAGAAGCCAAAAGGATTTTGGGTGATAAAATCGAATATGGTAAAGACCCGTATGATGTACTTATCGATGCCGATGCTATGTTGATGGTAACAGAGTGGCCGGAGTTCAGGATGCCCAACCTTACCGTCATGGAGAAGCTAATGAAAAACAAAGTTATCTTTGACGGCCGTAATATCTATGATACCGAAGAGATGGCAGAAGCAGGGTTTACTTACTACTCCATAGGCCGGAGTGATGTGAAGCCGGAGTAGGTCCGGAGTTCTATGGCTAAAGGGTTAAATGGCTCTATGGCTAAAGGGTTCTATGGTTTGCCTGCTGACAGGTTAAAAGGCTCCCGGGCTATGTTTGGTGCATTTTGATGTTTATACCACGGGTTTGATATTTGGGGCGAATACCAACGCGCATAAGTTTCTTTCAGGTAACTAAAGGGTGTGTGGAGGGCAAGGAACAGACATTGTTTTTGGCATTACATTTTGTTCTGGCGTTGATGATGATAAAGTATTAACAAACAAAATATATAAAGCGGAATGGCAAATGGGGTAAAAAAACAGATTTTTCTGTGTCTCTATGTCTCTGTGTTATTCAAATTAAATATATGAAACGAATATTGGTTACCGGCGGTGCCGGATTTATCGGGTCGCACCTTTGTGAGCGGTTGTTGAACGAGGGATATGAGGTCATCTCCCTTGACAACTATTTTACGGGAACAAAGAAAAACATAGTCCATCTGATGGACAATCCCTATTTTGAGGTTGTGAGGCACGATGTGACACATCCCTATTTTATCGAGGTGGATGAGATTTATAACCTGGCTTGTCCGGCATCTCCCGTGCATTATCAGTATAATCCCATCAAGACCATCAAAACATCGGTGATGGGTGCGATCAACATGCTGGGGCTTGCAAAGCGTATCGAGGCGAAAATATTGCAGGCATCAACCTCTGAGGTTTACGGCGACCCGCTGATACACCCGCAGGTTGAGAGTTACTGGGGAAATGTGAACCCCATAGGTATTCGCTCATGTTACGACGAGGGGAAGAGATGTGCCGAGAGTTTATTCGTCAACTACGAAAGACAGAACGGTGTCAGGATAAAGATAATCAGGATATTCAATACTTACGGGCCGCGAATGCACCCTCAGGACGGCCGTGTAGTTTCAAATTTCATTGTACAGGCGCTAAAAGGCGAGGATATCACTATCTTTGGTGACGGCGAGCAGACACGTAGTTTTCAGTATGTTGACGACCTTGTGGAAGGTATGATACGCATGATGAATTCTCGTGATGATTTCGAAGGGCCTGTTAACATAGGCAACCCACATGAGTTCACTATGCTCGAACTGGCACAAAAGGTTCTTGATATCACCGGTTCCAAATCAAAACTGAAGTTCCTGCCTATGCCTGCCGATGACCCTATACAGCGTCAGCCGGATATATCTTTGGCACAAAAGGAGCTTGACGGATGGGAACCGAAAATTCAGCTTGATGACGGCCTGAAGAAAACAATAGATTATTTTGACGACCTTCTGTTGAAAGGCATTTAACTTAAAGACCTTATATCCTTAAAGCATTACATCATTATATCATTAAATCATAGCAAAATGTCAACAAAAAAAGGTATAATCCTCGCAGGCGGATCGGGAACAAGACTTTATCCCGTGACCATATCCATATCGAAACAGATAATCCCGGTTTATGACAAACCTATGATCTACTATCCCCTGTCGGTGTTGATGCTTGCGGGCATCAGGGAGATTCTGATTATCAGTACGTCTCAGGATATTCATCTTTACGAAGAGCTTCTTGGCGACGGCAGTCAGTTGGGGCTGGATATCAGTTATGAGATACAGCCTTCGCCCGACGGATTGGCACAGGCATTTATCATCGGTGAAAAGTTCATCGGCGATGACAGTGTTGCCATGATACTGGGGGACAATATATTTTATGGTTATTCCTTCACAAATGTTCTTAAAGAGGCGGCAGGCAATGATGACGGCGCTGTTGTGTTCGGCTATTATGTTGATGATCCGGAAAGGTATGGTGTTGCCGAGTTTGATGACACCGGCAAAGTGTTGAGTATTGAGGAGAAACCGCAGGAACCAAGATCGAACTATGCCATTACCGGCTTGTACTTTTACAGTAATGATGTCGTGGAAAAGGCAAAGTCGCTGAAGCCGAGCAAGAGGGGGGAACTTGAGATAACCGACCTGAACCGTCTTTACCTTGATGAAGGCCGTTTGTTGGTCAAACTACTTGGGCGAGGAATGGCCTGGCTCGATACCGGCACACACGACAGTCTGTTACAGGCATCAAATTTTATTTCGACCATCGAGAACCGTCAGGGACTAAAGGTCTCGTGTATAGAAGAGATCGCTTATAAAAAAGGTTTTATCGACCAGGAGCAGCTACTTAAGCTTTCCGAGCCGATGAAGAAGAACGAGTACGGACAGTATTTGATAAAGATAAGTAAGTTGAAAAGCTGAAGAGTTAGAAAGTTTATAAAGTTAGAAAGGTAAAAGGTGAAATAAGATCATTTATGTCCGGTCATGAATGTAAAAATAGGTAACCTCTAAACATTGAATTCTAATCTCTAACCATTAATCTTCGAAGAATTCATCTTTAAAATTGACAAGATAAAGCAT